>NZ_JBBAXE010000004.1:0-269622 GCF_059800965.1 Acinetobacter sp. LT1 | reverse complement strand
ATTTCGCTCAAATAAACTTCGAGTAATTTAAACCAATCAATCAATGAAAATTATTTCGATTAATCAATCAGTAAAAATCCACACAAGTTGTTCTTCAATTCTCTTAATGATCTTCTTCCTGGTTCGTCACCAGCAAGCTAGGTCGGCTATATTACTCTTAATCTCTTAAAAGTCAACAGGTAATTTCGATATTTTTAAAACTTATCTCTCAAACCAACTTACCATCAAATTCATCACTTAAAGCAACCAACTTAATCACAAGTAACTGTTTTTCAACAAGTTTCTATCTGCATCACCGCCGATGGATGTGCATTATAGACCATCTCATCCCCTTTGCAATACCTTTTTTAATATTAGCGCAACAACAGTTCGCTTTTTAATCAAAAATGATAAAAATAGTCATTTTTTATATAAACATGGTTGTAAAAGCATCAATTTATCTAAAATTTTCTCGTCTTGATTCTTTTCTTGCCATCTAAGTGGACGACAATCAATATATTCACAGTACCCACCCTCTCCTTGCAAACACTGTTCATTCCAGCTTAATTGATATTGAAAGCTTCCCACATATCCCGCCGCCAAACCAAACTTATAGTCACCACGACTTTGTGCATAAAGTTCAAAAATTATTTTGCCATTTTTCTCACATTGCCAAGAAAACTCCCTAGGCAAGTACATCTCTTTACCATTCGGTGTTTTAACCTTTGGATAAACTCGGTGGATATGTAAATTTACGTCTTCTGTAAAACTTTCAACAGGCTTCCCAAATTCTTGAATATCTAATCTTGAACATAGAATGATATTCCACTGATTTCTTATTTGTAAGAATGTAAGCTGAGTCGTTTCATTTAAGTTAATAATTTGGCATGTATAGAAACATAAAGACAAGAACGGCAAATGCAAAGCTCGCGCGTGTTTAAATCGCCCCAACCCTTCAATTTGATATTTCTGTCCTTTATAAAAAATTTCCCCTTCACATACACATAGTGTTGACCAATAGTCAGAAACACCCCACTGCAAAGCAGAGGCATTAGATATATTTTCTGGAATCTGAATCGTAAGATCACACCCCATTTCCGAGTCTAATCGCTGAAGGCGAATCATAGGAATTTGCCATTGAATCAGGTCGGTTTTATCAAATTGATATAGCGTCGAATCAAACTGGCATTGGCGTCGAATAGAATATGTTTTTAAATGTCCCACACTATGTTGGCTATTACTTACAAGCACTGTTGCAGTGTCGATAGCTGAAGTTGTAATGCTGTGGGCGTTATAACACAGAGGAATACGTGGCTGCCCCACTAAACTAATATAATTAAAATAACGAAGTGGAGTTGGTAAATTTGGAAGGATCAAGCCTTGATAAACAATTTTAAAAAAGCCACGAGAAGGTTGATAAACAACCCCCTCTTTAGCATTAGGGCCCAGCTGCTGTAATTGATTAATTTCACTTATCAACTTAGGCATACTGAACCTCTTCTATTTTATGTTTTTAGTGTTTCATTACTCTTGCGTGCAAATAAAGTCGTAACAAAACCAGATAGAGCATAGATAATTGAAACTGTCAAAATGCCCATTGGAATATTATAAGTGATTGCTGCAAAAATCAGTACTACTGGCAACATAACTACAAAAGGAACGCGTTTACGATCCATCTGCTTGAAAGAATAATATTTAATATTGGAAATCATGAGTAATCCCACAATTACCATAAGAACAGCATTAATAGTTTGAATCGCAATATCACGTAAATCAAAAATGAAAGGATAATCGCGAGCAACCCAGACCAGTGAAATAATGATAATAGCAGCGAGTGGACTTGCAATGCCGATAAAATAACGTTTATCGACAACGCCTATTTGCACATTAAAACGCGCTAGTCGGAAGGCTGCGCAGGCTGTGTAAACAAAACAACAAGCCAGACCAATACGACCTAAATCATGCAAACTCCAGCTATACATCAGCATTGCTGGAGCTACACCAAAAGCTAACAAGTCTGAGAGAGAATCATATTGTTCGCCAAAAGCACTTTGTGCGCCAATCGCTCGAGCAACTCGACCATCTAAGCCATCTAATAGCGCTGCAATAAAAATGGCATAGATTGCTTGGTTAAAATCCCCATTCATACTTGCAATGATGGAATAGAAACCGGACAACAGAGCAGCGGTTGTAATTAAGTTAGGCCAAAGATAAATACCTCGGCGCTTCACTTTTTGTCCTTCTGGATTATCTTCTTCTTCAACCACTTCAAATGTAATCCCATCAAATGAATGTTCATTATGAGTTAAATCTTGCTCTGGTTTAGGCGCATTTGTCATTATTTTCTATTCCAAACATGTGCATTGATTTAAGTTAACTGTTACTCACCTACCAACCAGCGAACAGCAGCATGACCACCAGTTTCTTGCATGCGAAGATGCGGGAATAACCATTGTAGTGCTTGGTCTGCTTGCTCAGAGAACTGCCAAGGTGGGTTAATCACTAATAGACCACAACCATTTAGACCTACAGGGGTGTCATCTGGCCATACACAAATTTCACAAACTAACTGACGGCGGATGCCCGTTTTAAACATTTTCTTTTCAAAACGTTCAATCATCGCTCGGTCTTTGATTGGATACCAAACTGCAAAAACGCCTGTTGGCCATTTTTTATAAGCTTGTTGTAAAAGTTCAACTAATTGCGGAAAGTCTTTACGTTCTAATTCGTAAGGAGGGTCGATCATAACCAGACCGCGCTTTTCTTTTGGCGGAATTACGCCGAGCAAGCCCTCATATGCATCACGCTCATGTAAACCTGCACGTTTATCACGAATGTTATGACGTAATTGCTGAAATACATCGCGCTGCATTTCAAATATAGTCGCCTTGTCGATTTCACGCATGCCTTGCAGAGCGAACCAAGGAGAACCTGGATAGCTTCCCTTACCTTCTTCAGAACGCAATTGTTCGACTAACTTCAAATATTGTTGGATTGCTTCAGGTGCCTGACGCTTTTCCATTTCAGATAGTTGAACTAGACGATGAATGCCTGTGAGAAATTCTCCAGACTTTTGTGCAGGTGCCAGAGATAAATCATATTTGCCGGCCCCTCCATGCGTATCGATATAACGATAAGGTTTATCTTTAGCATTTAAACGGTTGAGAAGCTGTAGCAAAAGCACATGCTTCATAACATCTGCAAAGTTGCCCGCATGGAAATGGTGACGGTAATTCATGTTGACTTTAATTCCTCAATTCAACAAATAGTTTAACATGAAAAAAATATTCTTTCGTAAGGTTGTGATCATCTAAAATAGAGCTGCTTGATATTTTTACGATCTACTCGAGGTTATATGCGTTCTCACTCACTTCCTGATTCATGGAATTTGGATCAAATTTTAGATGATTTAAATGCGCATGGCTTTGCCATTATAAATCAAGCATATCCAGATCAATATCGCGCACAGGTTTCTCAAGAATGTAGCCATCATATGGATGAATTTAGAGAAGCAGGCATTCAAAACGGCGTTGTAAGCAATATTCGTAGCGACCATATTCTCTGGATTAATGATCAGCTCCCTATTGCTCAGCAACATATTGAAACCTTAACTTTATTTTCACAAAGTCTAAATCAAGCATTCTATTTAGGGATTAAAGAGGTTGAAGCTCATTTTGCCCGTTATAATTTGGGTGAATTTTATGCTTTACACCGAGACAATCCTCAACAAAAAAATGATCGTATTATCTCAACTGTCTATTATTTACATCCAGAATGGCAAGAAGATTGGGGGGGACAATTGCGACTACAAGATAAAAATGAGAAATGGCATATTGTTAATCCCGAACCCAATCGACTGGTAATATTCCAAAGCGATTTACTACATGAAGTATTAATTTCAAAACAGCAAAGACTCTCTATTACAGCTTGGCTTCGTAGCGGAAATTCTATTTGGGTTTAAAGGTTACTCTTTAAATTTGATAAATGAACCCGATATAAGAGCTATTGATTAAAAAAGGTGATGGCGTATGTCTATTGAAAGTAAAACAATTGTGAACCGAATTGGTGAAACAGACCAACTTTATTTGACTGAAAATACGCCTGAGCTTGCTTTAGAGCGTGCTGAGTTACGCATGCAACTTGTAGTATTAAGTCGTGTTCGCCAAGAACAACTTCATTTCTTACAAGAAGCTATTGTCTTGCTTGAACAAGCTCGCATGGAATATGAAGAAATGCCATTGAGCTTATATCTTAATTTGTCTTTACATTTAGCCAAAGCCTATATGCTTTACTTTGAACTAAATAAAGAAAAACGTTTTGCGTTGATTACTCAACAAATTTTGAAGCCATTAGCACATCATGAACATGCTGATATCTATTTCTTCTTGGCATATGCTTCAGCAGCACGACAAGAGTCAGCATTAACACGACATTGGTTAACTAAATATTTATCAACGTCTACATGTGATCTTGAATTGCTTCATGGCCAACCTGTATTTGACCTTGTACGTCATGAGCCATGGTATAAAGATAAATTAAAAGTAAAAACACATTAAACTCTTAATGCAATAAAGCCTGTTTTACGTATTACTTGTAAAACAGGCTTTATTTTTTTGAAATTATTTTTTCACACTGTCTTCATGCAGTTGTTCATTCAGTTCATCAATCACCACAATCCACTCATCATCTTTTTCCCAATGACTCTTCAAAAAATCGCTTTGGCCCTTTGACCAAAAAGACGCTTCATGTAATTTTTGCTCGGCTGGCAATTGATGTGTTTTGATAAAGTTTTCAATACTTGCTTCATCAGAAGCTAAACCCAACTGATCAAATAAAAGCTCTAAAGTCGGTTGCTGTTCAAACATTGTTATTCTCCTATAACTTCTTTTAAATCATCTATTAACTAATCTAACAATAAAACGTTTTTACTTGCATGATAGTGTCTATATTTTCTTGTTGCTTTTTGTGTTTGCTTTTTCAGAATTTAATAAAAAAGCACTCTAAAAGAGTGCTTTTTTAACTCATCAAGCTGATGAATTATTTTACCATGTCAGCAATTGCTGCACGTTCTTCTTCAAGCTCGTTTAGAGTGAAGTTGATACGCTCACGGCTGAATTCATCGATTTCTAAACCTTGAACGATTTTGTATTCACCGTTTTCAGTTGTAACAGGGAAACCGAACATAACGCCTTCAGGAATACCATAAGAACCATCAGATGGAATACCCATAGTTACCCATTTGCCGTTTGTACCAAGCGCCCAGTCACGCATATGGTCAATTGCAGCGTTAGCAGCAGAAGCAGCAGAAGACAAACCACGCGCTTCGATGATCGCAGCACCACGTTTACCAACAGTTGGAAGGAATACGTCTTTGTTCCAAGCTGGATCGTTGATTTTGTCTTTTAAGCTTTCGCCATTTGCAGTTGCAAAACGGTAATCAGCATACATTGTTGGAGAGTGGTTGCCCCAAACTGTTAAGTTTTCGATATCAGCAACTGCAACACCAGCTTTTTGAGCAACTTGAGTCAACGCACGGTTGTGGTCAAGACGCAACATCGCTGTGAAGTTTTTCGCTGGAAGATCTGGAGCAGATTTCATTGCGATGTAAGCGTTAGTGTTTGCAGGGTTACCTACAACTAATACTTTAACGTTACGGCTAGCAACTTCGTTTAATGCTTGACCTTGGCCGATGAAAATTTCACCGTTAACTTTTAACAAGTCAGCACGTTCCATACCAGGACCACGTGGACGAGAACCTACCAATAATGCGTAGTCAGCATCTTTAAATGCAACTTTCGGATCATCAGTCCCGATCATGCCAGCCAATAAAGGGAAAGCACAGTCATCAAGTTCCATCATTACGCCTTTAAGCGCTTGTTGTGCTTTTTCAACTGGAACTTCAAGCAATTGTAAAATAACAGGTTGATCTTTACCTAACATTTCACCGCTTGCGATACGGAATAATAAGCTGTAACCAATTTGACCTGCAGCGCCAGTCACGGCAACACGAACGGGTTGCTTCATGTAATTGTCTCCAATGAGTGTCCTTAATCGGGCTAAATAGGAATTCCATCTAACCAAATCATCATAAACGGCAAAGATTGTACTCTAAAGATTTGGCAGATGCATGTAAAAGCCACTCGTTTTCACCAAAAGTCTGATAGAAAATACAAATTAATCTTTACAAATAGATTCAATGTATGGTGAGCATTTCCTTACGAAATGTCTGTAATCTTTAATAACTACCTTTAATCATGATTTCACCAGGGCAATTCGATACCACATGATTTGCACACTGTTTATATTGGCCCTTTACCGTGTAACAAACTTTCACTTCCGTTAAGACCACATCCGAACGTGATAATTGACAACTAAAACGGATACCATTTTGAGGTAAGCTCGGATTAAGACGTACAAACTGCTGTCTTAACGCAGATTGCTGCATTTCAACATTTGTTGAACTTGTGAGACTGGCCGGAATTTTTAAACGTTCAGCGAAATTAATAACCGTACGGAAATATTGGCTTGCATTCATAGGAACGCATCCACCTACACTTTTCCATAGCTGTACACGAGCATTATTATCAGGCATAACCCGAGCTACGACTTTGGCTTGCAATGGAGATAAGGTTGCAGAACTGTCTGTTGAGCAGTTACTTTGGTTTGTTTCCGGCATAAGGCCTGTAATTGTCAGTGAATATCCTTCAAGACATTTACGTTGTTTTTGTTTAGAGGGATCTAATGCACATGCGGCAGGTGTCATTTGCACATGCATAACATACCCCTGTAAATTAACAGGTTCGGCATGTAAAACGGAACTCATCAATCCTACTCCCGCACAGATGAGCCACCATGCAAGTTGCAAAATTGAACGAAGTTCCAAATATCTATATTTCATTTAATTAAAACTTGAATATGCCAATTAAAAGAAGATCCATCATCAACCACCTTAAAGCTAAGGCGACGTACGCATTGGAATGACTTTCATACGCTGCGATAACGACTGGGCGCCTTGACCCAATATTACGCCGTAATGTGTTGCATTCGTCATAACGTGCTTGACATAGTCTCTGGTTTCTAACAATGGAATTGTCTCAGTATATTGGTCAGCCGAAATTGATTGATAGTCCGGCTGCCAACGTCTAGCCCGATTAGGCCCCGCATTATAACCTGCTGTCGCCAAAACAGGGTTATTGCTTAATTGTCCCTGAATCATCGACAAATAAAATGTTCCATATCGAATATTGGTATTCATTTCATTTAATGCAGCCGGATTATAAGTTTCACCCATTTGACGTGCAATCAACTTCGCTGTATCAGGCATAATTTGCATAAGACCGCCCGCCCCAACGTGAGAACGCGCAGAAGTAACAAACCGACTTTCTTGACGCATTAAACCATAAGCCCATGCGGGGTCAATTCCTGCATTGTAACTATGGCTTACGACATTAGTCTTATGAGGAGTCACATAGCGATAAGTATCATTATGCTTATTTGTTGTACGATCTGCTGCATAAATTGCACGGTCATACCAGCCCATGTCATGAGCACGCTTTGCCGCAGCTAAAAGTAAACCGTCATCATGCTGAAGATATGCTTGACGAACTGCCCAATTCCACTCTCGATTCGTGTAAGTTGGATTTGCATTAATACGTCTTAAAGTAAAAGCACGATTAAAGTGAATATTCTGATCTAAACGTCTTAAATCACTTGCCGTTGGCTGATCATCATAAGGTTGATGGTTATAACGTTCACCTAAGCGATCTTTTGCTAAAAGGTTATGATAGTCATCACCAGCCTGAGCCAGTTTTCTATAAATTTGTTGCGCTGTTGCTTTAGAAGCACTATCTCCACGCTGCTCTGATGCCCGAGCAAGCCAATATTGCCAGCGATCTTCTTGTTTTTGGGTTACCGTCATACTATCAATAGCGCGAATTAAACTTTCCCACGCCCCAAAACGAATCGCCTGGCGCGCATAAATTTCAGCTTCTTCCGGACTTAATGGATAACCATAACTTGCATCAAAGTATTGAAGAACTTCACGATTAAAATTATTTTTCATTACCGTGGTGCCACCAATATAGGCTACCGTACGATATAAATATTTTTGTACATTTTGTGGCGTACCTTGGGCAACACGCTGCACATTTGAAAAAGCATTACTTAAGTCATTATTAGCTAAACGCCCTAACGCAAAAATCAAATAAGCATAATCTGCATCATTTGTCTTAGGCGCACTCCATAAATAGTTAAGTGGGTTAGCCTGAATTTGGTTAAGCTGAGCCAAAGACAAATTCAAACCCAAAGTCTGTGCTGTAGCAAGCGCTTGCCCAGACAGACCTGAACGCAACTGCACCCATAGACGTTGTTGTTTATCTTGTGCGCTCATTAAAGGGCTAGATAACATCATGCGCCCTAAACCCAAGCAAGATTCTGGTTGTGACTCAGTTGCTAACCAAACATCTTTATATTCAGCAAAAACTAATGCATCACCGCTTTTCGCCCGCACCTGTGCCAAAGCACAATTTTCGGCTTGGTCAGGGTTGGTGACATAAGATAAGACGGGTTGTGCAGATGCAAAGTCAGCTTGTTTAACTTTTTCTTCAACATAATCGGCTGCTAATTTTTCAGCCATTGCTGATTGTGGATAGCGTTGAGCAAAGCTTACGATAGAGGCAGTAGGTTGAAAGCCAAGGTTTGTATTAAGTTTCCAATATTCTGGGTAATATCCCAACACATCATTTTGCATAGCAAGCTGATATTGGTCTAATAACGCAGTATTACCACTATTTGCAGCATTTAGTGCATCATTAAACTGCTCTTCGGCAGCATAGGTAAATGAACAACCAAGTAAACACATAGCTCCTAACCAGCTACGATGCATATATTTATTTTTCATTACACGACTATGGATTGATGAGCTCTTTCTACTTGGTCTCATATATGTGCTAAACCCTGACTATTCACCTTCAACGCATAGTTTAATTATTCTTCGTGCTTTCTTTTGTTGTGTTATGTAACTCTATGATTCAACATCATTAAAATTCGCCTAATTTACTTCACAAAAACTGTGTCATGTTCTGAAAGTTTACTGTTATCGGTTCAGCTCAAATACTGCTATAATAGATGGTTTGACCCATTTTGGGCCAATTTATTCTTTTTTAGATCGATCTGTTAGGAGCCTGCATGACGGTTCAAACCTTCATTCCCAATGGTGCCAAAGCTGCCTCAGAAAACACTGTTACCCAGCCAACGCACACCACTGATGTTTCAATAAAAAAACTTTATATTGAAACTCAAGGGTGTCAGATGAATGAGTATGACAGTCACCGTATGGCAGACCTTTTAGGGGATTCTCACGGCTACGTTTTAACGACCAACCCTAATGAAGCAGACATTCTGCTCATGAATACGTGTTCTATTCGTGAAAAAGCGCAGGAAAAAGTATTTAGTGAATTAGGCCGCTGGCGTAAACTCAAAGACAAAAACCCTGATCTTGTGATTGGTGTGGGTGGGTGTGTTGCATCTCAAGAAGGTGACAACATTCAAAAACGTGCGCCTTATGTAGACATGATTTTTGGTCCACAAACATTACACCGTTTACCGCAAATGCTTGATCAACATAATGCTCAAGTAGAAAAACCTAAAAAAGATAAAATCAAACTGGTTGATATTTCTTTCCCAGATATTGAAAAATTCGACTTTTTACCCGAACCACGTGTAGAAGGCTTTAAAGCATTCGTTTCTATTATGGAAGGCTGCTCTAAATACTGTTCTTTCTGTGTAGTTCCTTACACACGAGGTGAAGAAGTTTCTCGTCCATTAGATGATGTACTTGCAGAAATTGCAGGTCTTGCGGAAAAAGGTGTCCGTGAAATTTCACTTCTGGGTCAGAATGTAAATGGATATCGCGGAGAAACCTTTGAAGGTGGCATCTGTACCTTCCCTGAATTGTTACGACTCGTTGCAGAAATTCCAGGTATTGGACGTTTACGTTATACAACATCGCACCCACTTGAGTTCTCTGACGAGCTAATTCAGTGTTATGAAGATTTACCTCAAATGGTGTCGCATTTACACTTACCTGTTCAAAGTGGATCAAATGATGTTTTACAGGCAATGAAGCGAAATCATACGATTGATGTTTATATCGACAAGATTGCCAAATTAAGAAAAATACGTCCTGATATGCACTTATCGAGTGACTTTATTATTGGTTTCCCTGGTGAAACTGATGAAAACTTTGCCGAAACACTTCAATTTATCAAAGACTTAGATTTTGATCATTCATATAGCTTTGTTTATTCAAAACGTCCAGGTACACCTGCATCAGACTTGCCTGATACTACGCCTGAACACGTTAAAAAAGAGCGTTTAGCTCAAGTTCAAAAAGTGATTAAACAATCTAGCATTGAAAAAACTGATGCAATGCTTGGCAAAATTGAACGTGTTCTTATTGAAAAAGTTTCGGACCAAGACCCTAATATTTTACTAGGCACAGCCGATAATACACGTCTAGTCACTTTTGTAGGTGATGCTTCTTGGGTAGGTCGTTTTGCAGAGATCGAGATTACTGAAATTAAAACTTTAAATTTAGTTTACGGTGAGCTCTTGAATCTTGAGCCTGACGTGGCGTAATGTAGAGGTATTCTAAAGTCTACTGAAAGGTTTTCTCTTGACTGCAGCGATTCGACGTACCGTAACATTTCCTGAAATTTCAATGGAACGTTTAAAGAGCATCTTGGGTGCCTATAATGGGCACCTTAAGCAAATTGAACAGCGTTTAGATGTCAAAATTACTCATCGTGGAGATGTTTTTCATATCGATGGTGAGATAGATGCTGTTGGGAGAGCCGAAGCATTATTGCAACGACTCTACGAAGAGTCTGAGGTATCCCAGCAAATCAGTGCAGATCTGTTGCATCTGTTAATTCAATCTTCTCAAACTGAACGTAATTTCGAGTTAGTTGGAGAAGAAATGGATGAACATGATGCACCAATGGATGTCTATTTCCAAACTCGAAAAGGCCGTATTAACCCACGTGGTGCCAATCAAAAACGCTACGTACAACGTATTTTGCAAAGCGATATTTCTTTTGGTGTTGGCCCTGCGGGTACAGGTAAAACCTATTTAGCAGTTGCCGCCGCAGTAGATATGCTCGAACGTAATGAAATCCAACGGATTTTACTTGTACGTCCTGCTGTAGAAGCTGGAGAAAAGCTAGGTTTCTTACCGGGTGATTTAACTCAGAAAATCGACCCATACCTACGCCCTCTTTACGATGCTCTTTACGAAATGCTCGGCTTCGAAAAAGTTGCCAAGTTAATCGAGCGTCAAGTGATTGAAGTTGCACCTCTTGCATATATGCGTGGTCGCACACTTAACCATTCATTTGTAATTTTGGATGAAGCCCAAAACACAACGCCAGAACAAATGAAAATGTTCTTGACCCGTTTAGGTTTTGGTTCTCGTGCAGTGATTACAGGTGATATTACCCAAGTAGATTTACCTCGAGGCCAACAATCTGGTTTGGCACATGCACTACGTGTACTCGAGAACATTAAAGAAATTCATATTACCCGTTTCCATTCCCGTGACGTTGTACGTCATCAACTTGTTCAAAAAATTGTTGAAGCGTATGAAGGTTGGGATGGTGAACAACAGCGTCTTAATGCTGAAGCACGTGCTGAACGTAAAGCACGTCAAGAAGCATTAGTTGCTGAAAACGATACAGCAGCAGACTTGCAACATCAGGATGCTTAAGGATTCATTTTGAAAATCAGTTTAAGTTTACAACAAGACTTTCAATCACCTGAGTTAGAGCTCAAACGAGCTCAACTCAAAAAAATTATTGAGACAACTTTACGCCACGTTGGTTATAAAGAAGATTGTGAAATTGGGGTTGCTTGCGTTGATCTGGAAGAAAGCCAGCAACTCAATTTGCAATACCGAGAAAAAGATAAACCAACTAATGTTTTATCTTTCCCAAGTGATATTCCAGAAGAAGTTTTACCAATGCTAGATGCCTTACCTCTAGGTGATTTAGTTATTTGTATTCCAGTGGTATTACAAGAAGCATTAGAACAGAAAAAAACTGCCCAAAATCATTTTGCACATCTATTAGTACATGGTGTTTTACATTTGCTTGGCTATGACCATGAAACTAGTGATGAAGATGCAGAAGAAATGGAAGGCTTAGAAATTGAAATTTTAGCAAAACTCAATATTGCTAACCCTTATCAGGAATAATGTGATTATTAGTAAAATGTGGATATCCTAAAAGTTATCCACATTTTTTAATTAGTGAACCTCAAATTCAGCTTCAGCTGGGTCAAAACGCCAAGTACGTACAATACGTAACTCCGAAATATCTTTCATGTTGGCATCAAAATGTCCAAATGGTGCACCGCGACGTACTGAAGACTTAGCAGCTTCATCTAGTATTGAATGCCCTGAGCTTTCAAGCAGACGGATTGCACGAATTCCGCCTTGAGCATTCAAAATAACCATTAAACGCACTTCACCTCTTAGCTGTTGCTGTTTGGCTTCTTCAGGGTAATAGCGATTACCGTAAAGCTCTACTTTTTCACGAAATTTATCTAAATAAATAGCTGAAGCATCTTTCTTTGCTTGAATACCATCTACTGTTTTAATTTTTTGCTGACGGCTGAAATCTTGTTGGCGTTGCAAATATTGTGCTTCAAGGCTTGCAACCATGGCAGCTTTTGCTTGAAATTGACTTTGTAGTTGTTCTAGTTCTTTTTTTCTTTGGCTTGCGTCCGCTTGTTTCTGCCAACTCAAAACCGTCATTAAAACTTTTTCTTCAAATTTAAGCTCTCTTTGTTGATGAATCTTTTGCAAACTTTCTAACTCAGTATCTCCAGTTGAAGCATCATTGAGCCTCGGATTTGGAGTATCACTAGAAGTCCGATGAGCTTCACGAAAGGCGCCCGAGCCTTGCTGATCTGCTTGTGCCAAAAAATCTGCCTGATGAACTGGCTCATTGCTTGGCCGAATTGAAATTGCAATTTCTTTAGTAGATTGCTCTGAGGGGCTAGGCATGGCAAAGTGAATGAGCAATACAAAAATATGCAGTAAGATTGCCAATATTGTTGCGGCAATAAAGACTCGGTCTTGCCACCAATGATGAAAAGGCTCTATGGATAAACTTCTTTTGTTCAACATAATCTTAAAAGCATATAAATGCCTTTTCCCCAAGGTTTAATACCGAATAAAATACAAACTGATATTCAAATATGGATAAAAGTGTGATTCACTTCAAATATAGGGTTTTATCCATTTTCATTTTGTCAAAATGTATCAAGTAAATTTGCTACACTGCAATATCAAAACCCGTTTTTTATCATAATAAAGATTGTGTGGGCTCTTTAGTAAATTATCTTCTGGAAGTTCTTTTATGCAAACGCTATTTTCCTCATTAGTCAGACGCCTTCAAAAAGTCTATAAAAAAGCAGAAGCATTCATTGAGGAAGAAAGAGATTTTACATTATCGCAAACCTTTCTGAATGCTACTTTGCAACGTTATGTCACCAATAATGTTGAGTTTTTAGATGACCTGCATGCAGATCTTTATCATGACTGGTTAAGGTTATATGCAACCATGCATGTAAAAGGTTTAGAAACCACACTATCGGTTGATTTAAAACTGATCCAGATGGAATTTAATAAAGAACAACAACTTTTAGTTTTTGAACAAATTAGCAATACACAAATTATTGAAGCGAAATATAAAAACTTTTGGCAAAAGATCGCCGTAAAAGCCGCAGTTTTTTATTACCATAAAATTTTGAAAAAAGACCCTTTGGGAATGATTCTTGAACGTTTTAATGTAGCAGAAGAACGCGATGAACTCATTTTTCTTGATCTCAACCGTTGGTTTGGCAAAAAAGCCAGCATCATCGAAACATTAGGCAAAGTACATATAAATTACGCACGAGTGCGTGAAGCTGAGTTAGTTGTATTTGGAAATGTGAATTTAGCAGCCTTACTTTCTCGTGATCAGGACGACGATTTTGAAGAAGAATTCACAGATTCTGAAATAACGCCAATTCAGCAAAAAAATGAGTAAACGGTTTATAAATGAAGATGAACTAACTGCCAAAAAACACAAATAGATTACACATTTAGCATAAATCCTGATTTTTTCTCCATGATCAACAGGCATAATATGTTTAAGTTACAGATGCATCAGCACTGACTTTTTAGTCTGTACAAGGATATTTACTTATGGCAACAAAATTTCTGAAATCATTTGGCATCGCAACAGGTATTTCAACAACTTTGCTTTTTGCAGGCTTCTCAAGCCATGCACTTGCCATGAGCCCATTTCAGGCGAATTATCAGTTTACTTACAATAATAAAGGTATGGGATCAGCTACACGTGCCTTAAGCCAGCAAGGTAATAACTGGACTTATAAATTCACTGCAAAAGCAGGCGGAATTGCGTCCGCAAGTGAAACAAGTAAATTTAGTTTCACCAATGGTAAAATTGGGTCTCAAAGTTTTAGCCGTACCAGCAAAATTTTGATTCATAACAACACCATGAGTATTAACTTTAATCCAAATAGCAAAACTATCTCTACCAAGAAAGATGATAAAGCTCGTTCATTTGCTTGGCAGGCAGGCGTCCTTGATGAGTTAAACGCAGAGTTACAACTGCGTGAAGATTTAAAGAATGGTTCACTGAAGACCTCTTATCCACTTGCAGATGCAAAAGAAGTTGAAAATCGTCGATTTGTAAAACAAGGTAATGAGAAAATTAAAACCTCTTATGGAACATTCGATACCATTAAAGTGGTTTTACAACACAACAAACCTGAACGCAGTACAATCTTTTGGTTAGCTCCGAAATTAGATTATTTACCAGTTAAAGTCAGTCATATTGATGGTAAAACTTCTTATGGATTGTTATTAACAAGTTATACAGGTAAGACGAATTAAAGCTTGCATTTTTTTGGATGCTTTTTAAAATACGCATTTGCTTTAAAAAGCATCCGTCTAGAGGATTCTCCCGTGCACGCACTAGAACAGAAAATCTTAACAGAAGGTATCGTTCTATCTGATCAAGTCTTGAAAGTCGACGCTTTCTTAAACCACCAAATTGATCCTGTATTAATGCAGCAGATTGGTAAAGAATTTGCCGCTCGCTTTAAAGATGCAGGGATTACCAAGATTATTACCATTGAAGCATCAGGTATTGCACCTGCAATCATGGCAGGTTTAGAACTTGGTGTACCTGTAATTTTTGCTCGCAAATATCAGTCATTGACCTTAAAAGATGACTTATATCGCTCTAAAGTATTTAGTTTTACTAAACAAACTGAAAGCACGATTGCGATTTCAAATAAACATCTTCATTCAACTGATAAAGCATTAGTTATTGATGACTTCTTGGCAAATGGTCAAGCAGCATTAGGCCTGATTGATTTAATTCACCAAGCAAATGCAGAAGTTGTAGGTGTGGGTATTGTGATTGAGAAATCATTCCAACCAGGTCGTGATTTATTGCTTGAAAAAGGCTACCGCGTTGAATCATTAGCACGTGTACACTCTCTTACAGATGGCAAAGTTACTTTTGTAAAAGAATAAGATGTACACCTAAAAAAGAGCGGATATCCGCTCTTTTTTATTTGCTCAAAACTAAACTAAAAGCTTTTTGGCAACCTCTCCTAAACGTTTGCCTTGAGCTTCACACAAAATCTTTTCATCCTGACTTAAGTTTTGGTCATGACGCGGTCCACTTACATGGCTTGCGCCATAAGGTGTTCCCCCTGTTTTAGTATTAGATAAGGCTGGAATTGCATTAGGTAATCCCAAAATCATCATGCCATGATGAAATAACGGCGGTAGCATAGTGAGTAAAGTACTTTCCTGCCCACCATGCATTGAACCAGAAGAAGTAAAAACGCAAGCAGGTTTATTATGTAATGCCCCATTGAGCCAAAGACTGGTTGTTTGATCCCAAAAATATTTCATTTCACTTGCCATATTGCCAAAACGGGTTGGAGAACCTAACGCTAAACCTGAACAATTCGCTAGATCATCTAACGTACAATAGATATCACCTTCTTCCGGAATGCTTGGCTCGGCTATTGTGACAGCTGGAGCAATATTTGGTACTGTCCGAATTTTCACTGACATACCCGCAGACTCAACACCGTTGGCAATTAAATGAGCCATTTCTTTAGTAGAACCATATTTGCTGTAATAGAGTACAAGAATGTAAGGTTGCATCGGTTTCATAAATTTTGTTAAAAAGAACACTATACGGGATTTTTTATTTTTTTGGCGCAACCAATTTTATGAAATTCTAGAGGTGATTGATGGTGCAATACAAAAGATAACACGAGCAAATTTCTCGGACTCATCGAGTAAAAAGTTTATCTACTTTTGGTAAACCCTTGCTTAGACAACAGAAAGCCTACTTTGTTGAAAAAAGTTTATGGCTACAATTATTCTTTCTATAGCACATAGTAAACTTACAGAACGACTTTAATTCTATAAGTTATTATTTCGCTTTAATCTACGATTTGAGTTCTTAAGCTCATACTTTGATAAGCTATCAATCGCCCAAGATGATGATTAAAAAAATCGGGATAGACGACGCATGTTACAACGTTTTTTAAGTAAGCTTCCTTTTTATAATAAAACCTGGTTTCAGTTCGTTTTATATGTATTTAAGCGTTTTGAAGCTGATCGGTGCCGTGAACAAGCTGGCTCTCTCACCTATACAACGCTATTCGCAGTTGTGCCGATGTTAACGGTTTTTTTAGTAATTATTTCTTCAATCAAAGCGTTAGAACCCGCAAGACAACAGCTGCAACATTTAATCTATAGTAATTTTTTACCGA
Source organism: Acinetobacter sp. LT1 (assembly GCF_059800965.1). NCBI lineage: Bacteria > Pseudomonadati > Pseudomonadota > Gammaproteobacteria > Moraxellales > Moraxellaceae > Acinetobacter > Acinetobacter sp. LT1. The sequence goes on along the minus strand of NZ_JBBAXE010000004.1, from coordinate 252,771 downwards.
AGAGCACGATCGCATTTGATAAAGCGCTAAATGCTTTTACAGAAAAATCTAGCAACTTAACCGTTATTGGTGTGATTTTTTTATTCGTTACTACTGTCTTAATGCTGACCTCAATTGAAACCGTCTTTAACCGTATTTGGCGTGTAAAAGAAACTCGTAGTGGCATTATGGGCTTTATGCGCTATTGGACAATCATCTCTTTAGGTCCGATTATTTTAGGCAGTGCATTTGTTATTTCATCAACAGTTGCATCGATGAACTTATTAAGCAATAACTTCACAGGTTATCAACTTGATGGCGCATTTCTACTCTGGCTAATTTCTTTTGTACTCACTATTTTGGGTTTCTTCATTTTATATTGGACCATTCCCAATCGTACAGTCCCAGTTTATGCAGCAGGAATAGCGGCGTGTTTAAGTGCTGTACTGTTCGAAATACTCAAAAATTTCTTTAGCTTTGTGATGTCAAATTTCACTAGTTATGAAATTATTTATGGTGCATTTGCAGCAGTGCCAATTTTCCTTCTATGGATCTTTCTTTCATGGAACATTATTTTACTTGGTGTAGAAGTAAGTTTTGCTCTAACTGCTTTTCACTCGGGTAAAGAGCAGAAACGTCATCCTGTTTTAATGCTATTAGATATTCTCGAGCTGTTTTATAAAAAACAGAAACTCGGTGAAAGTGTAAGTGACAAAGAAGCTTTAGAAATTTTAGGTCGTGGAGAGATTGGCCGCTGGCCAGCTTATGTACTTTTGCTTGAAGAGCAAAATTTGGTTAAACGTACCGATAAAGATGAATATGTTCTCGCGCGCAATTTATCCCAAGTTGACTTCTGGAGCTTTTTCACTGCTCTTCCATACCCTCTGCCATTACGTGAAGATGTTCTAAATGTACACGATGACGATGAATGGATGGAAAAAATAGGACCTGCCTTGGTCGAATCTAATGATTATTTAGCAGCAAAACTTTCTATTCCGCTCTCAACAATTTTTGAAGAGAAATAAGAAAGTAAAACTACTTAATAGTATAGAAACTCTTTCCTACCCAATAAAAAACCCTATTATTAAAAAAAATAATAGGGTTTTTTATTGGCAATTTTAAGAATGGGTTATGCTTTTACAAAAGTTTCCCATGCAAAATCTTGCGTTGCACCTTTTAATGTCATTTTCAACTGATCGCCTGCATGTAATGGCCCAACCCCAGCAGGTGAACCTGTCATAATCACATCACCTGGTTCTAGTGAAAAAACCTGATTAATATCAGTTAAAAGTTCACCAATAGTAAACATTAACAGTGCAGTATTACCATCTTGACGCAATTCATCATTAATATGGAAAGTGAATTTGGTCTCTTGCCAATTGGTAATTTCTTTTGTATCAACCCAATCGGCCAAAACACAAGCACCATCAAAAGCTTTAGCTCGCTCCCATGGGTGGCCTTTACTTTTCAGATCATTCTGTAAATCACGCATTGTTAAATCAAGACCTAAAGTTACTGCCCCAATCGCTTTTAATGCTTTTTCAGGATCTGTTTCACCTTTCAAAGGTTGATCAATACGTAACACCAACTCACATTCAAAATGGCAACTGCCCCACGCTGGATTCCAAGAAATACCGTCATTTAAACCAATCAAACTACTCGGTGGTTTAATAAATAATATAGGGCTGTCAGGCATAGCATTATTTAATTCTTTGACATGATCGGCGTAACTTCTGCCCACGCAAACGATTTTTGAAGGACGTGTATTCATGAGGCTTCCTTTGTTGTTGCAGCTAATAATTCCAATAATTTATTTCTTAAATGTATTTTCAAATATGGTTTGATCTGAAACCTGTGCAAATGCGCGCTTTGGTACAATAATTACAGTTTTATTCTTTAGCTCAAGCATGTAGGTCAATTTACCTTTAGCAAAAGTTTGCACATCCGTATATTGCATCACCTGCTTACGACCATTGGCATAAAGCTCAAAGTAATCTTGATATAAGTCGATTCCCTGCTCACTCTTTCCAAACTGGTAACGGACAAATTGACGCTTAAATAACATAGGTAAAAGCCAGTAACGCATCAGGCCTTGCATCACCAGAAAAAATACGCCTAACCCGACATAATATCGTCCAACCCCAGAGAGACCTAAATAAAATCCCCAAATAATAATTGCGATACTAATTGCAGGTGTAAGAAAACGGGTAAATTGCTTTTTCCCAAATGTCACTAATGAAAATCCATCTTGTGACTCTTCTAAATTCAAATAGTAACGTAAAGATAAAGCTGTTTTTTGCTCAGTCATTGCACTGCATCAATACTCAATAAATCGAAACTATTAGAGCATATTCATTTCAGCTTTAAAATGAATCAAAGGCTATTTTTTATTTTGTTTAAAAGTAGAGCTTATTATGAGATTCGAAGATCAACTACGTTGCATATATAGAACGTAGATTCATATTTTTTGAGCTTATTTCAGTTTTTAAAATTTCTACAATAAGAGCATCACCTTCTTAGTGGAATGTCTCATGTCTTTCTTTGCAAAATTATTTGGCTTAAATCAAAAAGCAACAGTCTCAAAAGATGTGGTTACTCAAGCCACTCAAGAGTTCCCTCTTTTTAATCAGCCAAGCTTTTTAGAATTAATTAAAAAACGTCGTTCTATTTATTCGATCGGGAAAAACTTACAACATACTCCTTCGGAGATTGAAGGGTTAATTCAAGAAGCGGTCAAACATAGCCCTTCAGCATTTAACTCTCAGTCATCTCGCGTTGTAATTTTATTTAATGACTCTCATCAAAATTTCTGGAATATTGTTTTAGATGTATTAAAAACTATTGTTCCTTCCGAAGCACTAGCGGGAACTGAACAAAAAATTCAAAGTTTTGCAGCGGGTGCTGGTACAGTTTTATTTTTTGAAGACCAAGATGTGATTAAAGGTCTACAAGAGCAATTTGAATTGTATGCTGATAATTTCCCAGTCTGGTCTGAACACTCAACAGCAATTGCACAATTTGCAGTATGGAATGTATTGGCTGAACAAGGTATTGGAGCTTCTTTACAACATTACAATCCAATTATCGATGAGAAAATTAATGCTGCTTTTGATATTCCTGCTCAATGGAAACTAAGGGCCCAATTAGTATTTGGTGCAATTGAAGGCGAAGCAGGTGAAAAAGCTTTTATTGAAGACAAAAGCCGTTTTAAAACATTTGGCTAATTTTTTTCAACTTCAAATCATTTAAGAGCTGGTTGCCATGAGAGCACTAGCTTTTAAATTAAAATAATAAAAAACAGGCACAAAAAAACCGCTAGATAGCGGTTAATTCTTCAAGTGGTGCGCTCAGAGAGATTCGAACTCCCGACCCCTTAGTTCGTAGCCAAGTGCTCTATCCAGCTGAGCTATGAGCGCGTACTTGATGTTGCGCATTATACGCATTTTTTAAGGCTTAGGAAGCCTTTTTTCATCTTTCTGTCATCAAACGTCTAGTTCTTAGCCATCACTCTAGTTTACATAGCTTTATAGCTAAAATTATTGAAACTTTGCTCACCAAAGATGTATCTGAAATATTTTTTTTCAAATAAGTTTTATAGAGTTTTTGAAGCTTTTTGCCATCTATCTAGAAGATAAAGGCTACTGTTTTAGTCAACATTATATAAATAATATATTTCTGGTTGAACCTAACCATTATAAGACTGTTTGAAATTTAACTATGATAATGCTTCAAATAAGTGAAAATATGATTAAAAAAATAATTAGTTAAAATTATATAATATAAAAATTATTATTATTTTTATGTCTAAATTAAATAAATTATTATTTCTTTAAATATTATTTAACAACAAAAAATGTGACTAAAAATACACATTGACAGCTTTTGAGATCTAACCAATACTAAATCGCAATTATTGAGATACACATCTCATTAATTATAAAGCGCAATAAATAATACTTACTTAAAAATACAAAATTATATAGGAAATAGACCAACATGTTCTTACTAACAAACCTCGTATCTTCGATATCAAAAATTACTCAAGATTTGGGTAATATTGTATCGGTGAACACTACTGTAACTGGTAGCTCTTCTATTGAAGGCCAGATATCAACTTCTGGTTTACTTTCAGATACTCTATCTACAGTAACAAATACCCTTACAACAACCACAACAGGCCTTGTTTCTGATGCCGTTGGTACTGTTACTGGCAGTATCGGTTCTACAAGTCCTGTAGACACAGTAACTAATATTATTGGCGGAGTAACTGGCGGTATTGATCTTGGAACTTCTCCCATTGCTCCAGTTATTGACGTTGTTCAAGGTGGCATCGACATTCTTCAGGGTGTTGAAAGCCTAAAAACTGAAATCATCAACACAGGTATCGACACTGTTGCTGATACTATCATTGGTGTCCTTCCTCAAACTGAACACCCTGTTTCTGAAATTGCTGATCTTGGCACTCTAACTTTCGAAACTTCTCGTGACACAGTAAATGGCACGCTTGAAGTCATTTCTGATCTAGTGGGTGGAGACATTCAAGGCGCAACTGAGTCTGCTACTGGTGTCGTTGAAACATTAATCACTAATGGTACAACTGCGACAGGTATTGTTACTGACGTTGTCGGAAGCATTACAGACGTCGTTGGTGGTGTAACTGGTGGCGTTGATGGCAACCCACTTGAAGTAATTACTGATATTATCGGCGGTGTAACTGGCGGTGTTGATGGTAATCCGCTTGAAGTAATTACTGATATTATCGGTGGTGTAACTGGTGGTGTTGACGGTAATCCGCTTGAAGTAATTACTGATATTATCGGCGGCGTAACTGGCGGTATCGGTGATGGCACATCTCCAATCGCTCCAGTCATTGATGTCGTTCAAGGCGGCATTGATATTCTACAAGGTGTAGAGAGCCTAAAAACTGAGATCATCAATACTGGTATCGACACTGTTGCTGATACTATTATTGGTATTCTTCCACAAACTGAATATCCTGTTTCAGACCTAGCAGATCTTGGCACTTTAACTTTCGAAACTTCTCGTGACACAGTAAACGGTGCACTTGAAGTTGTTTCTGATTTAGTTGGTGGTGATATCCAAGGTGCTACTGAATCTGCTACCGGTATTCTCGATACGCTGATTACAAATGGCACAACTGCTACTGGAATTATTAATAACATTATCGGCGGCGCAACAAGTGGTGATAGCCCACTTGGCGTGGTAACCGACATTATTGGTGGTGTAACTGGCGGTGTTAGTGGTAATCCTCTTGAAATCGTAACTGACATTATCGGCGGTGTAACTGGTGGTGTTGACGGTAACCCGCTTGAAGTAATTACTGACATCATCGGCGGTGTAACTGGTGGTGTTGATGGCAACCCACTTGAAGTAATTACTGACATTATTGGTGGTGTAACAGGTGGTATCGGTGGTGGAACTTCCCCAATCTCTCCAGTGATTGATGTTGTTCAAGGCGGTATTGATATTCTTCAGGGCGTAGAAAGCTTAAAAACTGAAATTATCAACACTGGCATTGATACAGTTGCAGATACAATTATCAGCATTCTCCCACAAGCAGAACATCCTGTTTCTGAACTTGCAGACCTCGGCACATTAACTTTCGAAACTTCTCGTGACACAGTAAATGGCACGCTTGAAGTCATTTCTGATCTAGTGGGTGGAGACATTCAAGGTGCTACTGAATCTGCTACCGGTATTCTCGATACGCTAATTACAAATGGCACAACTGCTACTGGCTTAGTAACAGAAATCATTGGTGGATTGACAGGAACTATTGGTGGGGTTACTGGTGGAGATAGCTCACTAGGCTTAGTCACTGATTTACTTGGCGGTTTAACTGGTAGCGTAGATGGTAATAGTCCTCTTGGCTTAGTGACCGACCTTCTAGGCGGCTTAACTGGTGGCGTTACTGGCGGTACAGACAACCCCCCTATCGGCATCGTAACAGATATCGTGGGTAGCTTAACGGGCGGTGTGACTGGTGAAGGCGGATTAGATGTTATTTCTAATTTACTAGGTGGATTAACTGGTGGTAGCTTACTCGGTGGTGTAACTTCGACAGTATCAAGTGTAACTAATACAACGCATACTATCGTACCTACATCATTACTTACCGATAACTTCTTAGAAAACTCTTTCAATACTGTTTAATATAAGTCATTAAAATAAAGCCACTTATTACAAGTGGCTTTATTTATTAATATATCTTTAAATATTAATTCATTTCTTCCCATCTATAATATTTCTTATGCGCCAGCTCTAACATTGCATAATCATTAGGTGTATCACCATAAGCATAAATTGTAGAATACTGAGTTAAATCATATTTGTTTTTTATTCTATTTACTTTTTCTAAATAACCACAATCACCATTAATAAAATCACCTGTCAAAATACCATCACGTATTTCAAGTTGATTACATATAACCTCTAAATCTAAAGATTGGCACCAGCTTTCTAAATAAACACCTAATGATGCAGATACAACCACAACCTGATCACCTTGTTGTTTATGCCAAAGAATACGCTCCAAAGCATTTTGACGCACACAGGTAGGAAGGACATTTTTAGCAAACTCTTGTCCCATATATTTTAGGGAATCTGCATCATAGCCCACGTATCCCACCTGACAGAGTTTAGTTCGGATAGTTTTATCGGTTACCCATCCAAGCTTATAACCCGCTATATAAGGTGCAAGTCGAATACCACCTAGTATTTGAGTTTTTTTATTTAAAGAAAATTTAAGGAATAGACTGAATGTATCGTTATGAGTGATCGTGCCATCAAAGTCAAATAAAGCTAAGTTCATTTATGATTATCTCTAATATAATTAAAAAGTTATAAATTTAGATTTTTTAAAGTACTAAAAAACAGGCACAAAAAAACCGCTATAAAAGCGGTTAATTCTTCAAGTTGGTGCGCTCAGAGAGATTCGAACTCCCGACCCCTTAGTTCGTAGCCAAGTGCTCTATCCAGCTGAGCTATGAGCGCGTAACTTGTGTGCCTTTCAGCGATTCGTTCTATTTTACTTGGTGCGCTCAGAGAGATTCGAACTCCCGACCCCTTAGTTCGTAGCCAAGTGCTCTATCCAGCTGAGCTATGAGCGCATTAAGTAAATGGCGGTGAGAGAGGGATTCGAACCCTCGATACCAGTAATAGGTATGCTTCCTTAGCAGGGAAGTGATTTCAGCCACTCATCCACCTCACCGGAACGAGCCGCCATAATACAAACTAAAACCCTATTGTTCAAGTCATCATAGTGAAATTTTCTTGTTTTTTAGTTCAATGAATTATTTTTTAAGCAATTTTCTCATTATTTTCGTCTTTTTCGATCAAACGCTTGTTAAGATAGATATTATTTCTTCATCAAAATACTGTAGTGCATAACACATTATTGCAAACCTAAACGTGCAGTTCGGGTCTGCATGACTTATGCTAAACTTATCTGCCAAGCGTGAAACCAAACGACATGACAAAAAACTGGGCTGACCCCGAAGCGAAAGCTGAAGCTGAACGTTATGACAATCCTATTCCAAGCCGTACTCTTATTTTAGATACATTGGAACAATTGCAGACACCGCAATCTCATGCAGAACTTGTCGATCATTTTAATATTCATGACCAAAAAAGTATTGAAGCACTCAGTCATCGCTTAAGTGCTATGGTTCGTGATGGTCAAATCATGAAAGACGGGTTTAAATTTCAGTTGGTGGCAGATCAACCGACCTATGAAGCAACTGTTTATATCAATAGTAAAGGTTTAGGCACAGCGCATATCGATGGTCAAAGTGACCTTTTACTTCCTGAACGTGAATTACGTTTAGTCTTTAACGGTGACCGAGTTAGAGTGCGACAGACTTCAGTTGATCGTAAAGGCAAACCTTGGGGATTTATCACAGAAGTTTTACAACATCGTGTTAAACAATTAATTGGTAAATTGTCGGTTCACGATGGCGAATATTTTATTCAGCCCAACAATCCAAATCAGCACCAGCCTATTCCTTTAGAAAAAGAACTGGTAACACATGCTGAAGCAAATGTTGGCGATATGCTACGTGTCGCAATAGACAGCTATCCGACTCGTGAAGAATTTGCGACGGCGCATATTATTCAATCTATGGCCGACAAAGCTGATACAGAAATTATTATTCCGCAGACTATTCTTGAGTTTGGCTTACCTTACGAATTTCCAGATGAAGTTATAAAAGAAGCTGAAAGCTTTAAAGAACCATCTGCTCAAGACCGTGAAGGCCGCATTGATTTACGAGATTTAGCATTAGTTACGATCGATGGTGAAGATGCTCGAGATTTTGATGATGCGGTTTATGCTGAAAAACGTCCAGGTGGCGGTTATCGTGTAGTGGTCGCAATTGCTGATGTTAGCCATTATGTACGCTTAGACTCAGCCCTCAATGAAGAAGCTGAGGAACGTGGTACTTCGGTATACTTCCCGCATTTCGTATTACCGATGCTACCAGAGGCATTGTCAAATGGCTTATGCTCTCTAAACCCTCATGTAGACCGTTTATGTATGGTCTGTGACTTGAAACTCTCTCGTACAGGCCGTGTAACTGGTTACGATTTTTATCCATCAGTGATGCATTCAAAAGCACGTTTGACCTATACACAGGTAGCACAATATTTTGACGGCGCAACAGATGCGATTCCAAAAGATCGTGATGTTCATAAATCTTTAAATACGCTTTTCCAGCTTTATCAGATTTTGAAAAATTTACGTGCTGATCGTCATGCAATGGAATTTGAAACCATTGAAACCTACATGACTTTTGATGAGCTAGGCGGGATTAAAGAAATTTTGCCACGTACACGTAATGAAGCACATAAACTTATTGAAGAGTGCATGTTACTTGCTAACGTTGCTGCGGCTGAATATGCATTAGAACATGATGTTCCAATGTTGTATCGCGTGCACGAAGCTCCAGAGTTCTCACGTATTCAGAAAGTAAAAGACTTTGTTAAATTACTGGGGCTACCCTTCCCTGACCAACCAACTCAAGCAGACTATCAAAGAGTAATTGAAGCAACTAAAGATCGTATTGATGCACCAAGTATTCATGCCGTCTTATTACGTTCAATGATGCAAGCTTATTATGGCGCAAAAAATGCAGGGCACTATGGTTTGGCTTATGAAGCTTATACGCATTTCACTTCGCCAATTCGTCGTTACCCAGACCTATTATTACACCGGGCCATTAAAGCTCACTTGAAACAAAAGCCTTATCCACTCTCTGGTGCTGCACTAGATGATGCAGGTGAACATTTCTCTCAAACAGAGCGCCGTGCTGATGAAGCTTCTCGTAGCGTAACGACGTGGTTGAAATGTCACTACATGCAGCAGCATCTAGGTGATGAATTTATTGGTATTGTAAGTGCGGTGACCGAATTCGGTTTATTCGTGACACTGAAAGATTTATATGTCGATGGCATGATTCATATTAGCCAACTCGGCGATGACTTCTTTATTTATGACCAAGCGAGTCAAAATCTAGTAGGTCAAAATCGTGGTCAAGTCTTTGGTTTGGGCGATGAAGTTAAAATTCAGGTTGCTGGTGTCAATCTGGAAGAACGTAAAATTGACTTTCAGCTCATTAAGCAAGTTACCCATGCAGGCCGAGTAGTTCGTAGCCGTGCGCCGCGTACGACTAAAACTACTACGCAGGCGACTGAAGAAGTTTTCAGTAAACCAACTGTCAGTAGTGATGGTGAGCGACCTGTTCACAAAAAGAAAGAAAAAAGTAAGCCAAGTTCTTACACCAAAAAATCTGGTAAAAAAACCTCAGCAAAAGCCGAGACTAAATCAGAAAAGGTGAAGAAAAAATCTAAGCCTAAAAAGAAAAAGTCGAATGCAAAATCAAAGGCTGAATAGTGAGTAAATAATTATCACGTTTCAAAAATAAGTCTCCAATAGGAGGCTTATTTCTTTTTAAAAGGGGTTATTTTACACATTAAGCTTGATTTCCGACTTGAGAGGACCTACATCTAATACCATGTTTAAAAAATAATGTGGCTATTAGCAATGACTTTACAGCAAGCGACTTTACCAACTCCGCGTTTTGACCAAATTGAATTAGAAAATTTAAAACAAGACATTCAACAAGCGATCCAAGCAGGTCAGGAATTTTTAAATACTCTTACGGCTGCACCTACAGATGCAGCTCAGCAACTTGCCGTACTTGAGCAAGTCGATACGCTTGAAAATAATCTAAGTGAATCATGGGGCGTTTTATCGCATTTAAACGCTGTAATGAGCAATGCAGAAACGAGAGAAGTCTATCAATCTTTATTACCAGCATTAAGTGAATATTACACTCAGCTTGGTCAACACACGGCGCTTTATCAAACCTATCAACACATCCATGATGGTCAAGGTTATAGCTCTCTTAGCCCTGCACAGCAAAGTGCTATCCGTCTAGCTTTACGTGACTTTAAACTTTCAGGTGTAGCCTTAGAGGGTGAAGAGAAAAAACGTTATGCAGAGATTTCTGCGCGTCTTTCACAGCTTTCTTCTGATTTTTCAAACCACGTACTTGATGCAACACAAGCTTACTTTAAACCACTTACCGAAGATCAGCTAAAAGGTCTTCCAGAAAGTAATATTGAGTTATTAAAACAGTACGGCAAACAACGTGAACTTGACCAAGCTGTAGCAACCCTAGATTTCCCAGCATATTTTGCAATCATGACTTATGCAGATGACCGTGCATTGCGTGAAGAGCTTTATAGAGCTTATGTGACTCGCGCATCTGATCAGTCTGAACAAACTGAGTTTGATAACAGCAAAATTATGGAAGAAATTTTGAGTCTTCGTCAGGAAATGGCGAAACTACTTGGTTTCAATAACTATGCTGAATATTCTCTGGCAAGCAAAATGGCACCAGACGTAAAAACAGTACATGAGTTTTTGGTTGACCTAGCAGAGCATGCGCGTGCTCCTGCGCTTCAAGAAGTTGCCGAACTTCAAGATATTGCTAAACAAGATGGTGTTGATGAGCTTAAACCTTGGGATACAACTTACTATTCTGAAAAGCTTAAACAGCAACAATTCAACTTATCTCAAGAAGCATTAAAACCTTATTTCCCTGCACCTAAAGTTATTCAGGGATTATTCCAGATTGTGCAGCGTCTATACGGCATTAACATTATTGAAAGACAAGCACCTGTCTGGCATCCAGATGCACGTTATTTTGAATTAGAAGACCAAGGTCAAGTGATTGGTGGCTTCTTTTTTGACATCTATGCACGTACAGGTAAACGTGGTGGCGCATGGATGAACGGCTTCCGCTCGCGCATGCAAACACTTCATGGCTTACAAAAACCAATTTGCTATATGGTGTGTAATTTTACTCCTCCTGTAGGTGACCAACCTGCTTTATTGACTCATGACGAAGTGATTACTTTGTTCCATGAGTTCGGACATGGTTTACATCATATGTTGACCGAAGTAGATAATATCTCGGTTGCAGGAACTCATGGCGTTGCTTGGGATGCGGTAGAACTACCAAGCCAGTTTATGGAATTCTGGTCATGGGATAAAGAAAGTCTAGATGTATTAAGTGAACACATCGATAGTAAACAGACTTTGCCACAAGAATTACTAGATGCTTTATTAAATGCTCGATTCTTCCAATCTGGTATGCAAACTTTACGTCAGCTTGAATTTGCATTATTTGACTTGACCATTCACACCAAAACGCCAGCCCTGAACAGTGAGCAAATTCAGCAAACCTTAAACGATATTCGTAAGCAATATGCGGTCGTTCCTACTGTCGACTACAACCGCTTCCAACATAGTTTTAGTCATATTTTTGCTGGCGGTTATGCCGCAGGTTATTACTCTTACAAATGGGCAGAAGTCTTAGCGAGCGATGCATTTGATCGTTTTGAAAATGAAGGCATTTTTAACACTCAAACGGGTAAAGAATTCCGTCAGGCAATTCTAGCTGTGGGTGGAAAAGACACTGCGCTTGAGGCATTTGTTAATTTCCGTGGACGCGAGCCTAAAATTGACGCATTGTTACGTCATCAAGGTTGGACGAATGACAACAAAACCGCTTAAACTATGGGCCTAAATTGATCGTGTGGTTAGGGTGATAAAGATGAAAAAACGTTTCATTGCTGGGGCAAAATGTCCAAAATGTGAAGCCATGGATCGAATTGTCATGCTAACCACCGCAGAAGACGAATGGATTGAATGTATCGAATGCGGTTATAGCGAAAATCGTCCGACTCATGTTGATGATCCTGAAACACCTGCTGAACCGGATGAAATTGGGGTAATACAGTTCAAGCCACGTCGTCCCGACTAAAGGTCTTAAACATGCCACTACAAAGAAAACAAAACTCAAAATTATTATGGATTTTAATTGGGGGCTTAAGCATTCTCGTAGTGCTTTTTTTTGCAGCGCAATGGTTTTTTAAAAAAACCGAGTCGTCAGCACCACTGGTTGATCCACAACCTGTCTCGACTCCTGCTCCTGCTAAACCGAAACCAGCTGACCCATTATCAAGTTCTGAACCCTTAGCTGAAAATGCAAGCTCTCAGCAACTTGTCAGTGAAAATGTGCTTAAAGAGCCTGTCCCTGCACAAGAGTCTTTAGCAAAAGAAGAAGTATCTAAACTTGAAGATATTCATCGCCAGCTAAAAGATCAGGAAGCCACCTTAAAAGCTCAGCATGCAGATGCGGATCAACTAACTAAACTCAAAGAAGAACAAGTTAAATTGCTAGAAGCTCAGCTTAAACAGCAATAGTTTTTCAATGAACTCTTAAAAAAGCTAAAGCTATCCATCTTTAGCTTTCTAATTTTAAGAAGAAAATTAGATTGTTATCGAACGCAAAATACTCATATTGTATCATCCAAAAAAGCACCCTCTTTAAGAGGGTGTTTTTTAATCAAGATATTTACTTCAAATTATTAGATTAGTGATACCAACCGAATAATTTAAAGAAGTAAGGTGCATAAGCAATAATAAGCATTGCAGGCACCATTACAATTAGTGGAAGTACCCATCGCTCGAAGCGGTAGAAGAATGATTTATGACGAACTTCTGTATCTGCTTCAGATACCTCATCGTCGCCAATTGCTTGTCTGGCCAATAAGTGGTTTAAAGCAACTGGAGGAGTAATATAGCCAAGCTCAAAACCAATTAAAGCGATCATCCAGAAATGCACAGGATCAATTCCGTATTTATATGCTACGGGTGCTACGGTTGCTGAAATTAAAATAACAGCACCGAATGGATCCATGATCATCCCAACAAATACCATGAGAATCACAATCAAAGAGATCACAACAAATAGACTATTAATATCTGTTGGGAAAGCCTCCATAATTTCGATTCGTTCCAAGAATCCACCGACACTTACAGACAATGCCATTAGAATAACTAATGCACCAATATGTCCAACAGTTTCACTTGTAGCTGTGTGTAAAGCTGATCGGAAAGAAACTCTACGCTCAGGATTACGTGGATCATCTGTAGACTTTACTTGAGGTACAGGCTGAGAACCATCGGCTGGAGCAGTATAAACATTAAGGGTACTATCCCAATGACCGACTGGTGCTAACGGAGCAGGCTCCCTACGTAACTTATCAAATAGCACCATTAGTAATAAGATTACAGGCATCATGACTGGTGCTGTGAACTCATTCAAATCTGTTGCCAAGGCATGCTTGTAAAACAACCAGATTAGGATAAAAATAACAATATATGGCGATACAGGAACAAAAGCGCGTAAGGATTTAGGAAATGCTATTTTTACTGGTGCAATACGAAATTTTTGCTCAGCAAAAAATAAAGAAACTATTAAAAATAAAGTTGAAGACAGCAGAAATGTATATATTCCATAGTGATATAACAAATCTGTTGTGACTTCTTTATTCAAAGACGCAACAACAACAATCAGCAAACATGGTCGTAACACAACACCTAATGAACCAGACATAGCTGTTGCTGCCAAAGCGAATTGACGGCGACCACCTGCATTCCAGACTTCTTTATAAATAATTGCACCGGCTGCAATAACGAAGATACCCGAAGCCCCTGTATAAGCTGTAGGTAAAGCTGCTGCAATTAGAATTAACCAAGTTAAAGTTTCAGGTGCTAGATTCCAAGGCCGTAGTATATTAAGAAATAAATCAACTATGCGTGTTTGTTTAAGTAACATACCTGCCCATATAAATAGAGCAAGATTTAAAAAGATACTTGAGAATTCAACCAACTGTCCAAGGTAAATACCTTGTCCCATTGGATAATCCATAAAGAAAGTAAATGCAATACCAGTAATAATTGCCATATAGGCATAAAGTGGCACACTTAAGAAAGCAAGCCCAAGATTTCCCCCCTCTTTCGTCGGAGTTGGAGATTTAATCAACTGAAATAAACTGATTAATGTCAAAATCGCAAATAACGTAATCCATAACCAGTAAATCACTTGCATTTCAATTGCTACAGGCACCCCCGAACCCGTTACCGAACGATATTGACTAATCGTTGATGATGTTAAAAGACCATTAGCAAATAACATCGCAATTGAATATACACGAAAATCAATTTTCGTTGCTGGGCTACGTAAACCGATATGATGTGTCTTCAATGTCGCAGTTATCGCGGCCAAAACAACCATCACAACTAAAAGCATTGCCCTATTTTCAGTACCAAATTTAAAGAGGCCAAAAAAAGAGGTTTCTATTGTTCGATACGTACGGATACTTGGATGTGCATCCATATAAGCGATTGCTTTATCATAGAACTGATATTTTTCATCACATTGTTGCTGCGCTGCGAGTAGTGATGCACGGACATCACTTTCCGATGCTGCACCAAAGAAACTCGCGAAATCATCAGACGCGTTCGCTTTCATTTGTTCTTTTACTTGAGCTTCGATATTTGGATGTCGATCACAAGTTGGCTTTTCAGGCTCAGCACGCAAAAAAGAATATTGCATACCTGTAGTAGGGTCGCCATAAAGACGTTCCCCGATACGTAATAATTGTCCGTGGATCATTTCCCCGGTACCAATAATTAGCGTCATTAATAGCAGAATGAGGATGACGAATGTTGAGATCCATTCGTTCCAGATATAACCCAGCAGACCTAATCCAGATCTTTTTTCTTGATGTTCTTGCATAAATATTCCAATTTTGTTCTCTCAAGTCCCTAAAAATTAAAGAATTGAGTCATGCAATTTTTCTTGGTCAGGGGTTAAATCCATCCCCCTTCTACCAATCCCTTTATTCAACGATCAAATTTGCATCAAACTTTATTAATAAAGAATGACTAAAATCTCTTTTTTAACAGTTTGTATTGTCAATGTTTCTTTTTTAATCTCTGGAAAAGCCAATAGCATCCTCCAAAGATTGCGCCACCAATTGCTCCATATAGGTGAGCTTCAGTTAAAACTGGACTCCCTATTAACTGAGCGGTCCCTGTTTGCCCAAAAGTGTTTTCCCATATAAGTTTAGCAATAATTAACCCTAAAACCAGCAAAGCAAAATTTCGCTCTTTACGATATTGCAGATAGACTAAAGCAACCGCTGTATATAGCCCATGTAAGACACCAGATAGGCCCGCATAAGCTTCGATATAAGGTAAATAAAAGTAGAACACCAAACTAATAAAAGGTGGCAATAGCAAAAGTAGACTTAGAAGATGCCATGCTTTTGTATGCGGAAAGATAAAGGGTAAACAGGCGAATGCCATCATATTTAAAAGGAAATGAACCCATCCAACGTGTACCCAATGTGCAGTCCATAAACGCCAGAATTCGCCAAGTAAACTTTCGCGCCAATAAATAAAAGTATCAGGAAACACCTGTAGACAAGCAGATATGGAAATGCACACTGCGACCAGAAGCACTTTACTATTCAGTACATGATCCTTCATGGCACACTCCTTGAAATTAAACTTCTTACGATTATTGTAGAACTTAACAATAGACTCGCAAGAAGTTAGCCTTTCAAATATTCTTTACTGCGCTGCTGGTGGAGCAGATGAATCAGCAGGAACTTCAGAAGCGGCGCCCCCATCAAACAACTCATCTAGCTCTGCTGCACCTTCATTCTTATCATCCCAGAAATGAGACATGCCATCATCTCCAGTACGTACACCAGTATGCTCAGTCCAATAACGATCAGAGATACCACGTACAATAAGGCCAGCCATACTATCGATTAACTTAAAGTTAGGATTGACAGGTTTGTCATCAGCTTGAGACGCTGCATAAGATCTTAATGCATCACGGATTTTTGCATCATCACCGCTTGCTTGAGCAGCTACGGCATATAAGGCATGAGATAGGCGAACACCTTTTTTCTCACCAATCTGAGTTGACTGTTTTAAAGTTTGGTATGGATCAGGTTTCCCTTCATCAGCACCTGGTAATAAAGTCCAGATAACAGCACGCGTTGCATTAGGTGCGCCCCAGAATTTTTCATTATCAAGACAAACCATGCCACGCTCTACAATAGCAGCAATATCTTTAGGAACATTGACTGCGCCGCCTGAGTTAATATCGTTGGTCACAGCCTGAAGACCACTGATCATGCCAAGTAAATAAACGGTTTGATCAGTATCATTACGCATCGTTGGGCAAGAGTCACCTAAGTGATATTTATATTTAGATTCCCAACGATCAGCAAATAACTTATAGCCAGTATACTGACGTTCAGCTGCAATTGCTGCCCAACGCTTCTGTGCAATACGTGCATCTTGGGCTTCTGTCACTTGACCTGCTTTTGAAGCACGTAAATAACGCAGTTCTTGTTCTAAAGCTTGATTTTCCGCACATACACCTGATGCTGCATACATTAATACTGCAACACGTGTCGGATCTGCACCCATCCCTTTGGTAGACATGATTGCAGGCGTTAAAGCACTACCGGTGTTACATACCATTTCAGCATCTTGCATTGCCAAAATAGGTGGAACGACGTGCTTTTCCGTAAAACCTAGAGCAACATTTGCTCCGGTTTTCACGACGTATGAACAACCTGATAAAACTGAAGCTGCAAGAAAACTCACCGCCAAACCTTGGCTTATTTTTTGGACTTTAGACATCTTCCTGTCCTCTATGTAATTTGTTTTTTCCTTTTCAGATGTACATTAGCAGATGCATATCTTGAATAAAAGAGTAATTACTCTAATTGTAGCGCTTATACTTTGACACACTTCACAGCAGATAAAATTGACAGTTTTTCGAGGAAACACAAATTTTAGGCAAAAAAAAGTAGCATTGCGACGGTTCAGCACATGCTACTTATTAACTGGGATAAGCTTTTAACGGCTTATATTATTTTTGTTCTATATAATCCTTAAGTAAAGTTCCTGCTCTTCCTACTACTACAGCCATAACAACTGCAATTAACAGAAACATCCACATTGAAATCTCCATGAGAGACCTCCTTACTACAATCGCACCCAGTTATAAACTGGACACTTGATGAAATTAATCGATTAACCAATTTTAATAATTGACTGATCGACGACCTTGCATCCTCTGTCTCTTAACCTTGTTAAAACTAACTTTGTTAAGATGTTCCCTGAGTAAAGTTCCTGCTCTTCCTATCACCACTGCCAGAATGATGGCAATGACCAAGAACGACCATGTTGGCATCTCCATTTTGAGACCTCCGACACACTTTACGTTGGTGTTTGTACTTTAACCGATCAAATAGCTACCTATAGGCAAAATTGTCAGACAATCATATTTCCTTGGCTTTTTTCTATATTTTAATTAGACAATCTGAAGTTTAATGAAGAAAAAAATTATTAAGTTTTTGTTTTTTATAATTTTTAAATAAATATACAATTGTAGAATTGTCTAACAATTAATAGAGTTTTTCTAAAACTTTTAATCTTTTCCACTGCTGAATAGGAAGCTGATCGAACCAAACAATAGCTATATTCGTAGGAGTTTCTTCAAGATAAATAACCACAAACAACTGATAATCAATTATCTTAGTAATTTCCCCACAGTAAATTTCTTTTTTCGAAAAATATGCAACCGACCATAATTTTTGATCTAAATATTCAATTTGAGATATTTGTGCTTGCTTTAGAAAGAAAATAAAACCAATAAACAGAAGAATGACAGCACATAGCCACCATATCGGTGTTAATAATTGATAAAGCAGGATTGCTAAACCCAAACCAACAAAAAGCTGAAATATTACCGAGACACGGCTATATTTCAGCTCAAAATTTAATTCTTTTATCAAAACAGTTTAGCCATGCACATACTGTTTTAGTTTATAAATAAATTCACGTAACTCAGTACGTGGAGGTTCAGAAACTTCCATGAACCAATCTAATAAATCTGGATCTTCTTGATCAACCAACTCTGCAAATAATGCTTTTTCAGCCGGATCAGCTTTTAAATAATAATTTTTTACATACGGGTCAAAATAGACGTCAATTTCTTTTAAGCCGCGGCGTGCTCGATAAATTACTTTACGTTCTTCCAAGGTCATTTCGTCAGACATTTACGTCCCCATCTGCGTTGATAGTGCGCCTAGTTTACCTGATCACATCCTAAAGATCGCTAAAAATATCAAATTGACCAAATTTATCATCTTGTCTGCATAATTGAGCATTCATCACATTGTGAGGCATGAAATGCTTACGTATGTTTAGGGTATAACATCACACCTGAACCAAGGAAGAAATACAAATGCAATCTGGTGCCATCCGTCCTATTCCAAATATGTTACCGAGACAATTATTCAATGAAGAACACGAAGCCTTCCGTGAGACAGTACGTAAATTCTATGAAAAGGAAGTCGTTCCCAATATAGAGAAATATGAAAAACAGCAACATGTTGACCGAGATCTTTGGAATAAAGCTGGAGAATTAGGTCTTCTTTGCACCACAATGCCAGAGCAATATGGAGGCTCTGGGGTAGATCGCCTATACAGTATGATTCTTATTGAAGAACAAGCATATGCGATGGACTCAAGTACTGGTTTTTCTCTACATTCTGATATTGTTGCTAATTACGTTAATAATTTTGGTAATGAAGAACAGAAACAAAAATGGTTACCAAAAATGGCAACTGGAGAAGTTGTTACTGCTATTGCAATGACTGAACCAGGCACTGGTTCAGATTTACAAGCGGTACGAACCACCGCCGTACTTGATGGTGACGAATATATCATTAATGGTTCTAAAATTTTTATTACAAATGGCTACTTATGCGACATGGCTGTAGTCGTTTGTAAGACTGGTAATAGTGATAAAGGATCGGCGAACTTATCCTTAATTATTGTAGAAGCAGACCGTGCTGGTTTTAGTAAAGGTAAACCTCTAAACAAAATTGGTATGAAAGGCCAAGATACCTGCGAACTCTTTTTTGATAATGTTCGTGTTCCCAAAGAAAACCTTTTAGGCATGGAAGGTATGGGCTTTATCATGCTCATGAAAGAATTAGCATGGGAACGAATGTTAGTTGCTATTATTTGTCAGGCAGGTGCTGAAGCAGCATTTGCACATACTGTTCAATATACAAAAGATCGTAAGGCGTTTGGTAAACCTATTGGCGCATTTCAAAATACGCGTTTTAAACTTGCTGAACTTAGAACAGAAATCGATTTCTGCCGGACATATTTAGATCGTTGTATGGAATTACAACTTGAAGAAAAATTGAGTGTAGAAGCTGCAGCTGCTGCTAAATATAAAATTTCTGATATGTTCTCGAAGATTGTAGATGAATGCCTTCAATTGCATGGTGGTTATGGCTATATGCTTGAATATCCAATTGCACGTGCCTACATTGATCATCGAGCAAATAGAATTTATGCAGGTACAAATGAAATCATGAAAGAATTAATTTCAAGAACACTTTAATAGTTTCATAAAAAAAGGGGCATTACGCCCCTTTTCTTATTTAACACGACTTAAGATACTAATTTTGGTTTACGCTCATTTGCTTCAGAACGCTTATGAAAATGAAGAATGCCATCTTCAAATTTTGCATTTTTCAAAGACTTTCTATCTTCTAAATAGTTATTAGTCACCTGCCATGGAGCACGCTTACCTTGTTTAGGAAGTTCATGTGCTGCACGGTTAATATAACCTGAAGATAGTTTACCCATTACAGTATCTTCTTCCATCACAGTCTTATCACCCGATGGAATCACTTCATCATAACTATTTTTGTCCATATAGTTTAATAAGCGACAAATATATTCGGCAGCGATATCTACTTTGAGTGTCCATGAGGCATTCACATAGCCAATAATCATCGCCATATTCGGCACATCACTTAGCATTATGCCGTTATAAAGCATATGTTCAGATGAGTTGATTGGTTTCCCATCAAGAGTAGCCTGAACTCCACCCATAATCTGAACCTGTAGTCCTGTTGCAGAAACAACGATATCAGCATCAAGATGTTTGCCAGATTTAAGTAAAATACCTTTTTCAGTAAATTTCTCGATCTGATCAGTTTCTACACTTGCTTTGCCTTCACGTAAAATCTTAAACAAGTCCCCATCTGGCACTACACATAAACGCTGATCCCAAGGATTGTATGAAGGTGTAAAATGCTTCATATCAACCTTACCTTTAAGCTGCACTTCAATTGCTTTTAAAAGTAAACGACGTACAGTTTTAGGATGTTTCTGAGACAACGCATAAATAGCACGCTGCATACCAATGTTGCGGGCACGGGTAAATTTATAAGCTGCCTCTTCAGACATAAATTTACGCGTTTTTTCATAGATGAAATCGATAGAAGGAACGCTAGCAATATACGTTGGTGAACGTTGCAACATGGTCACATGACCTGCCCCACCTTTAGCCATTGCTGGTACTAAAGTAATCGCTGTTGCACCACTACCAATAATAACCACCTTTTTACCTGCGTAATCTAAGTTTTCAGGCCAATGCTGTGGGTGAATGAGTTGCCCTTTAAATGCTTCTTGATTTGGGAAAGAAGGTGCATAACCCTGATCATAATTATAGTAACCTGTACAACCTACAACAAAATTGGCAATCCAAGTCTGCTGTTTTTTATTGCTATCTTCGACTACAACCTGCCATTTTTTTGAAGCCGAATCATAATTAGCAGAAAGTACGCGATGACCAAAATGAATTTTTTCTTTTAATTTAAAATCATTAATTACTTCACCTAAATATCCTTTAATAGAAGCACCATCAGCTAATACATTCGCTTTACACCATGGTTTAAAGTTAAAACCAAAGGTAGACATATCTGAATCTGAACGGATGCCAGGATAACGGAAAAGATCCCATGTTCCACCAAAAGACTCGCGACGTTCTAAAATCTCGAATTGTCGTTGTGGTGAATTTTTTGATAAATGGGCAGCGATTCCGATTCCTGAAATACCTGCGCCAATGATTAAAATATCAACTTGCTTTTCCATTTTATTTTTATACCCATTGTTGAGAATATAAGTTTATTAAAACACAATTTTGACAATACACAATGTCAAGTTTGACCGTTTATCTACTTTTTTATGTCACTTGAGGACATTTTTATAATTTATTTTTTGACTAGAAATAAAAAAGACCGGTATAAAACCGGTCTTTTTTGAATAAAATCAATTATTCAGCTGAAGTGTTTACTTCACGATCTACAAGCTCAACGTAAGCCATCGGTGCTGCATCACCAGCACGGAAGCCCGCTTTAAGAACACGTAGATAACCGCCGTTACGTTCTTTGTAACGAGGGCCGAGTACGGTAAATAATTTACCAACAGTTGCAGCATTACGAGTACGAGCAAATGCTAAACGACGATTTGCTACAGTATCGTTTTTTGCTAGAGTGATTAAAGGCTCAGCAACACGACGTAATTCTTTAGCTTTAGGCACAGTTGTTTTGATCAACTCGTGTTCAAATAAAGAATTAGCCAAGTTTTGGAACATCGCTTTACGATGGCTGCTTGTACGGCCTAATTTCACACCACTATTACGATGACGCATGGTGATAGTCCTACTTAATTAACGGCTACGATAGGCAAAACGGTCGTCCATACGAAGACTAGCTGGTGGCCAGTTTTCAAGACGCATACCGAGTTGTAAGCCTTTCGATGCCAAAACATCTTTGATCTCTGTTAACGATTTTTTACCAAGGTTAGGAGTTTTTAACAACTCAACTTCAGTACGTTGAACAAGATCACCAATGTAGTAAATATTTTCTGCTTTCAAACAGTTAGCAGAACGAACAGTAAGCTCTAGATCATCTACTGGGCGAAGCAAGATTGGGTCAACTTCTTCACGAGGCTCTTGAGCAACTGGAGTTTGGTCTTTCTGAAGATCAACAAAAATTGCAATTTGTTGTTGCAAGATTGTTGCCGCTTTGCGGATTGCTTCTTCAGGATCAACCGTTCCATTTGTTTCGAGGTCGATTACCAGTTTATCTAAATCGGTACGTTGTTCTACACGCGCATTTTCAACGGTGTAAGAAACACGCTTAATCGGGCTATAAGAAGCATCTAATTGCAAACGACCAACCGGACGTGTTTCACCTTCAGGGAAACGAGAATCAGATGTTTCATAACCACGACCTTGAGCAACTTTCAAGCGCATTTTTAATGAGCCTGAAGCACTTAAAGTACCGATTAAATGTTCTGGGTTAACCACTTCAACATTATGAGGTAAACGAAGGTCAGCAGCAGTAATATCGCCAGGACCTTGTTTTTCTAATGTTAAATATGCTTCATTTTGATCGAACAGCTTAATAGACAATCCTTTTAGGTTCAGCAAGAGCTCGACGATGTCCTGCTGCAAGCCTTCTAAAGTACTGTACTCGTGCTCGACACCTTCTATTTCTACTTCAACCACAGCAGCGCCAGGTAAAGAAGACAATAGAATGCGACGTAAAGCATTACCTAGAGTGTGGCCAAAACCACGCTCTAAAGGTTCTAGAATCACTTTTGCCGAGGTCCCGCTTACCGCTTCGACCTTGATCGCTTGCGGAGTTAGAAACTCGTTTGCAGTACGCGTCATTATTGCTACCTCAAGGATTATTTAGAATACAATTCTACAATCAAGCTTTCGTTGATTTCAGCAGGTAAATCAGAACGATCTGGTGCAGCTTTAAACGTACCTTCAAGCTTAGAATGATCAACTTCGATCCAAGCTGGAATACCACGTTGTGCAGCTAACTCAATCGCGTTTTTAATACGCAATTGTTGTTTAGCACCTTCGTGAACCGCAATTACATCACCAGCTTTAACTTGAATAGATGCGATGTTTACACGACGACCATTCAAAGTAATGCTACGGTGACTTACTAACTGACGAGCTTCTGCACGTGTAGAACCAAAACCCATGCGATAAACAACGTTATCAAGACGGCTTTCAAGCAATTTCAACAAGTTCTCACCTGTTGCGCCTTTAACACGAGCTGCTTCTTTATAGTAGTTACTAAATTGACGTTCTAACACACCGTAAATACGACGGACTTTTTGTTTTTCACGTAATTGTAGTGAATACTCAGATTGCTTACCACCGCGTGCCTGACCATGTTGACCAGGTGCTTTGTTAGCTTTTTTAGTTTTGACGTCAAATGGTTTAACGCCAGATTTAAGTTGCAGGTCTGTCCCTTCGCGGCGAGAGAGTTTGCATTTTGGACCAATATAACGAGCCATGAATGTTTCTCCTTACACGCGACGTTTTTTAGGTGGACGGCAACCGTTGTGAGGAATTGGAGTCACATCGGTAATGCTGTTAATCTTATAACCCACTGCGCCTAATGCACGAACCGCAGACTCACGACCTGGACCAGGACCTTTTACAAGGACATCCAGATTTTTCAAACCGTAATCTAAAGCTGCTTTACCAGCAACTTCAGCAGCTACCTGAGCAGCAAACGGAGTTGATTTACGTGAACCACGGAAGCCTTGTCCACCTGAGGTGGCCCAAGCCAATGCATTACCTTGACGATCAGTAATCGTAACAATGGTGTTATTAAAAGACGCGTGAATGTGTGCAACACCTTCAGAGACGGTACGAGTGACCTTCTTGCGTGTGCGAGTATCTTTAGCCATCTTTTAGCTTCCAGAAATCTTACTTTTTAATCGGTTTGCGCGGACCTTTACGGGTACGTGCGTTAGTTTTGGTGCGTTGACCACGGACAGGCAAGCTGCGACGATGGCGAAGGCCGCGGTAGCAACCCAAATCCATTAAACGTTTAATGTTCATGGAAATTTCGCGACGTAAGTCACCTTCGGTAGGAACCTTAGCAACTTCTGCACGAATCGCATCAAGCTGAGCATCGTCCAACTCACGGATCTTAGTAGTTTCAGTAATACCAACTGTAGCTAAGATATTCTTAGCAGTGTGGCGACCGATACCAAAGATGTAAGTGAGGGAGATAACAGCATGCTTGTTATCCGGAATGTTTACACCGGCAATACGAGCCATTCACTTTCTCCAAAAAGGCAGTAGAGATAATCAACCGCCCCACAAAAATCTTGAGGGGCGGATATTAACCCAATTCGCCTACTGAAATCAACAGGTCTTGATTAGATTAACCTTGACGCTGCTTATGACGAGGTTCTGCGCTACAAATTACGCGAATAACCCCATTACGACGGATAACTTTACAGCTACCACAAATTTTCTTTACAGAAGCTTGTACTTTCATGATGAAACCTCTAAGTGCGCTTATCCCTTAGGATGAGCAGTCGTTTTTCTCATTAATGTTTGATTGTCATATTGATGAGATGTTAAATGCGCTTGTAGCTGAGCCATAAAGTCCATAACCACGACAACTACGATCAATAATGAGGTACCACCCAAATAGAATGGAATCCCAAAAGAGCTTTGTAGAATCATTGGCATTAAACAAATGACCGTAATATAAATCGCACCAATAAACGTCAAACGATTAAGAATATGATCTAAGTAACGAGCAGTTTGCTCACCTGGGCGAATACCAGGCACATAAGCTCCGCTGCGTTTTAGATTTTCTGATACTTCCTTAGGGCTAAATACTAAAGCCGTATAAAAGTAACAGAAAAAGATAATTAACGCACCAAAGAGCACCAAATACAAAGGCTGTCCAGGCGACAATACTAAAGCTAAATCTTGTAAGCTGCTTTTAATAAAACCAGCATTTGGATCTGCACTTCCCACCCATTGACCAAGACTTGCCGGGAACAAGAGTAAAGAACTTGCAAAAATCGCAGGAATAACACCCGCCATATTAATTTTTAATGGCAAATGCGTCTGCTGTGCTGTAAATATACGACGCCCTTGTTGCTTTTGCGCATAGTTTACTGGAATGCGACGTTGTGCTTTTTCAATAAACACAATAGCTGCCAATACACCTAAAGACAAAAGACCAAAGATTACAAGACCAATTAAACTTGTCTGACCATTATCTACAGAAGAAACTGATTGCATAATTAGTTTAGGCAAACCAGCGACAATACCTGCAAAAATAATCATTGAGATACCGTTACCAATACCTCTTTCAGTGATTTGCTCACCTAGCCACATTAAGAACATAGTTCCAGCGACAAGTGAAGTTACTGCTGGGATGTAAAACGCAAGACCAACTGACAGAGTAATACCCTGACCAATCAAACCTGCGCACATACCAACTGCTTGAACCACTGCAAGCAACAATGTGCCCTGACGTGTATACTGATTAATTTTACGCTTACCTTGCTCACCTTCCTTTTTCAAGGCTTCAAGTGATGGAATTACAGTAGACATTAACTGCACAATAATTGACGCAGAAATGTACGGCATAATCCCTAAAGCAAGAATAGACATTCGCTCTAAAGCACCGCCAGAAAACATATTGAATAGCCCAAGAATAGTTCCTTGGTTCGCATGAAATAAATTTTCTAACGCAGCATTATTAATGCCTGGTACTGGAATATGCGCTCCTAGTCGAAAGACCAGCAATGCACCGATTAGAAAACTCATCCGGCGAATAATTTCACGGTATTTCACATGAAATGGCTGACCTTTCATCATGTTGACATGACCTGAAGAACTAGGAGACATAGACACTCGAGATTACTCCTCGACTTTACCGCCAGCTGCTTCAATCGCAGCTTTAGCGCCTTTAGTCAATGCAACACCTTGAACAGTGAATGCACGAGTGATTTCACCAGAAAGTACGATACGAGCACGAATTTGGTCACGACGAACAACATTCGCAGCTTTCAAAGTTTCTAGGCTAACGATGTCGCCTTCAACTTTGCTTAACTCAGATAAACGTACTTCAGCAGTTTTTAAAGCGATTTGGCTAGTGAAACCGAATTTAGGTAAACGACGATAAATCGCAGTTTGACCGCCTTCAAAGCCTGGACGAACGCCACCACTTTTACGTGATTTTTGACCTTTGACACCACGGCCACCAGTCTTACCAACGCCAGAACCGATACCACGGCCTAAACGACGGTGTTCACGTTTTGCACCTTCTGCAGGCGCAAGTTCATTTAAACGCAGAGTCATGGCTTATTCCTCTACACTAACCATATAGTAGACTTTGTTGATCATACCGCGGTTAGAAGGCGTATCTTGCACTTCTACAGTATGACCAATACGACGCAGACCTAAACCTTGTAAGCAAAGCTTGTGATTTTTCAAGCGATGTGAAGAAGATTTAGTCTGGGTAACTTTAATCGTTTTCATGATTGATTACCCTTGAATTTCTTCTACTGATTTACCACGTTTCGCAGCGACTTTCTCAGGAGAAGTCATATCACGCAAACCTTTGAAAGTTGCGTTTACTACGTTTGCAGCATTAGTAGAACCATAACATTTAGCAAGTACGTTATGTACACCTGCAGCTTCTAGAACGGCACGCATAGCGCCACCAGCGATTACGCCAGTACCTTCAGAAGCAGGTTGCATATATACACGGCTTGCACCATGACGAGCATTCACAGGGTGTTGTAAAGTAGTACCTGCAAGGTCTACAGTAATCATGTTGCGACGTGCAGCTTCAAGTGCTTTAGAAATAGCAGCTGGAACTTCACGAGCTTTACCACGACCAAAACCAACACGACCATTACCATCACCCACCACAGTTAATGCTGTGAAAGAGAAGATACGACCACCCTTAACAACTTTGGCTACACGATCAACGGCAACCAGCTTTTCAACAAGACCTTCGTTTTGTTCAACTTTAGCCATGATTAGAACTCCAAGCCGTTTTCACGAGCAGCATCAGCCAAGGCTTTGATACGACCATGATATTTAAAACCAGAACGGTCAAATGCAACTTTAGTTACACCAGCTGCTTTCGCACGCTCTGCGATTAAAGCGCCTACTTTAGTAGCCGCGTCTACATTACCTGTAGTACCGCTACGTAAAGATGCATCCAAAGTTGAAGCTTGTGCTAAAACTTTGCCACCATCTGCTGAAATAACTTGAGCATAGATGTGACGCGGAGTGCGGTTTACACACAAACGAGTCGCACCCAATGCACGAATGTGCAAGCGTGTGCTTTTCGCACGACGCAAACGGGATTGTTTCTTTTCGTTCATAAGAACCTCGCGCCTTATTTCTTCTTAGCTTCTTTACGAAGAATGACTTCATCCGAATAACGAACACCTTTACCTTTATATGGTTCAGGAGAACGATATGCACGGATTTCTGCCGCTACTTGACCTAACAACTGCTTGTTTGCTGATTTCAAAATGATTTCAGTAGCAGTTGGAGTTTCCGCTGTTACACCTTCAGGTAAAGCGTAGTCAATTGGGTGTGAAAAACCAAGGTTAAGGTTTACAACAGTACCTTTAACCGCAGCTTTATAACCAACACCAACTAGCTGCAACTTACGTTCGAAGCCTTCACTAACCCCTTTTACAAGGTTATTCAATACAGCGCGAGCAGTACCAGCTTGCATCCAAGCATCTTTCGATTCTTTAACTGGAGCAAGTTGAAGTTTACCTTCTTCCTGTTTTAGCTCGACCAGCGCATGCAGGTTGAAAGACAATGTACCTTTGCTGCCTTTCACTTCGACCTGCCGGCCGTTCTGAGTAACTGCTACACCATTAGGTACAGTTACTGGGGCTTTAGCCACACGAGACATGAGGAATCACCTATTAAGAAACAAAAGCAATAACTTCACCACCAACGCCCGCAGCACGTGCAGCGCGATCAGTCATGATGCCTTTGCTTGTAGAAACAATTGCAATACCTAAACCTTGCTTAACGCTTGGAAGTTTATCTTTACCACGGTATTGGCGAAGACCTGGACGGCTTACGCGTTTAACCATTTCGATAACTGGTTTGCCTTCGAAATATTTTAAAGTAATTGTCAAAGTAGATTTTGTCTCTTCTTGAGCAACTTCTACATTTGAAATATAACCTTCTTGTTGAAGTACGTTTGCAATTGCAACTTTCAACTTAGAAGAAGGCATAGAAACAGTTTGTTTCTTAGCCATTTGTGCGTTACGAACACGTGTTAGCATGTCGGCAACGGTATCTTGCATACTCATTTAGTCGCTCCTTACCAGCTTGCCTTAACAACGCCTGGTACATCACCCTGCATTACTGTGTCACGTAATTTGTTACGGCTTAAACCGAACTTACGGAAGTAACCATGAGGACGACCAGTTAAACCACAACGGTTACGAAGACGTACCGGAGATGCATTACGTGGCAATGCTTGTAACTTTAACATCGCTTCGAAACGCTCTTCTTCACTTGCATTTACGTTTGCAATCGTAGCTTTTAATTCAGCACGTTTTGCAGCGTATTTAGCAACTGTTTTTTCGCGTTTCAATTCGCGATTAATCATACCTTTCTTAGCCATATCGACCTCTTATTTGAACGGGAAGCCGAATGCACGCATAAGCGCACGGCCTTCGTCATCGGTGCGAGCAGTCGTAGTAATAGTAATATCCATACCACGAATACGATCAATCTTATCGAAATCGATTTCAGGGAAAACGATTTGCTCTTTCAAACCCATTGAGTAGTTACCACGACCATCAAATGATTTCGAAGAGAAACCACGGAAGTCACGGATACGAGGGATTGCGATTGAGATCAAACGGTCCAAGAATTCGTACATTTGGTCGCCACGTAAAGTAACTTTACAACCAATCGGCCAACCATCACGGATTTTGAAACCAGCGATAGATTTACGAGCAAGTGTAATTACTGGTTTTTGACCAGCAATTAATTGCATGTCGACTACAGCGCCATCTAATAATTTCTTATCAGTTGCAGCTGCGCCTACACCCATGTTTAGGGTAATTTTTGTGATGCGTGGAATTTCCATCACGTTCTTAATGCTAAGTTCTTCTTGTAACTTCGCTTTAAGTTCTTCGTTGTAACGTGCTTTAAGTCTGGCCATTGCCTTTTCAACCTATTACTTCGCTACCGCCACTGATTCACCATTTGATTTATAAACGCGAGTTTTCACGCCATCAATCACTTGGTAACCAACACGGTCAGCCTTCTGGGTTGTAGCATTTAAAATTGCCACGTTTGAAATATGAAGCGAAGCTTCTTGAGTAACGATACCGCCTTCAGCGCCAGTTACACGATTCGGCTTTTGATGCTTCTTCACTAAGTTAAGGCCTTCAACCTTAACGCGGTCTTCAGAAACAGACAATACAGTACCCTGTTTGCCTTTTTCTTTACCTGCGATCACGATAACTTGATCGCCTTTTTTAATCTTAGCCATGATTGCCTCTTATAGAACTTCAGGAGCCAATGAAATGATTTTCATGAACTGTTCAGTACGAAGTTCACGAGTCACTGGTCCGAAGATACGAGTAGCAATCGGAGCTTTGTTGTTGTTCAGGATAACTGCAGCATTATCATCAAAACGGATCACAGAACCATCTGGACGACGAATGCCGAATTTAGTACGAACTACAACCGCATTCATCACGTCACCTTTTTTAACACGTGCGCGTGGGATTGCTTCTTTTACAGTAACTTTAATAATGTCGCCAACAGAAGCATAACGACGATGTGAACCACCAAGTACTTTAATACATTGTACGCGGCGAGCACCACTGTTGTCTGCTACGTCGAGCATAGTTTCGGTTTGAATCATTGCCCTACTCCAAAACCGAGCATCACCGGTCACAATTTCGAAAGGCTCAAAGAGTACTCGAAATTGACCGATGATGCAACAAGAACGTCGAATTACTCAGCAGCTGCTTCAACTACTTCCACTAAAGTCCAAGCTTTAGTTTTAGAAATTGGGCGGCTTTCTTTAATGGTCACAACATCGCCAAGTTTAGCAACATTGTTCTCATCATGAGCGTGTAACTTAGTTGAACGGCGAATTGATTTGCCATACAACGGGTGTTGAACGCGGCGTTCGATAAGAACAACAATAGACTTGTCCATTTTGTCGCTTACTACTTTGCCGGTTAACGTGCGGACTGTTTTTTCACTCATTGTCCGTTCCCCTGTTTTTCGGTAAGGAGTGTCTTAATACGAGCAATTGTCTTACGAGCAACTTGCACTTCATGCGATTTACCCAACTGACCAGTTGCTTTCGCCATACGAAGACGGAATTGATTAAGCTGTTGCTCATCAAGCAAAGCTTTCAACTCTTCTACCGATTTTTCACGTAGATCTTTAGTTTTCATTACATTACCGTCCGAGTCACGATAGTGGTTTTAAACGGAAGTTTAGCAGCAGCTAAAGCAAATGCTTCACGCGCTAATTCTTCGTTCACACCTTCAATTTCGTACAGGATCTTACCTGGTTGGATCTGGCAAACCCAGTACTCCACGCTACCCTTACCTTTACCCATACGCACTTCAAGAGGCTTTTGAGTAATTGGTTTATCCGGGAATACGCGAATAAAGATTTTACCACCACGCTTAATACGGCGGCTAATAGTACGACGTGCAGCTTCAATCTGACGAGCAGTCATACGACCACGTTCAGTTGCTTTGATTGCAATCGAACCAAATGATACTGTACTACCACGATGCGCTAGACCAGTATTACGGCCTTTGTGCACCTTACGGAATTTGGTACGTTTAGGTTGCAACATGGATTATTCTCCCTTGTCAGCAGCACGGTCACCGCGACGACCACGACGCTCTTGACCTTCACCACGACCACGACCACGTTTAGCTGGACGATCTTCAGCAGGAGCAGGGTTCATGACTTGTTTCATGCCACCTAAAATCTCGCCACGGAAAATCCAAACTTTAACACCAATCGTACCGTAAGTTGTTTCTGCACGCATAGTTGCATAGTCAATGTCTGCACGTAGCGTATGTAAAGGTACACGACCTTCACGATACCATTCTGTACGAGCAATCTCTGCACCACCTAAACGGCCAGACACTTCAACTTTGATACCTTTAGCACCAGCACGCATAGTGTTTTGAACCGCACGCTTCATAGCACGACGGAACATTACACGCTTTTCTAATTGAGAAGCGATTGCTTCAGCAACTAAACGCGCATCTAAGTCTGGGCGATCAATTTCGTTGATACTTACTTGCGCTGGAACACCCATAATGCTGGTAAGTTCGCGCTGTAATTTCTCAATATCTTCGCCTTTTTTACCGATTACGATACCAGGACGAGCTGTGCTAATAGTTACTTTAGCAGCGCCTGATGGACGTTCGATAAGAATGTTGCTTACCATCGCATTCTTAAGTTTTTTAGTTAAAAACTCACGAACTTGAAGATCTTTAAGCAAGTATTCAGCGTATTGTTTCGGATTCGCATACCAGTTAGCGTTATGACGTTTCACAACACCTAGGCGGATACCGATTGGATGAACCTTCTGACCCATATCAAACCCCTACCTTAACGGTGATGTGACAAGTACGCTTAGTAATACGATCTGCACGGCCTTTAGCACGTGGCATAATACGTTTAAGGCTCATGCCTTCGTCAACGTAAATCGTAGATACTTTAAGATCGTCAACATCTAAACTGTTATTGTGTTCAGCGTTTGCAATCGCAGATTCCAATGCTTTTTTTACTAAAACAGCAGCTTTTTTATTGCTGAAGTTTAAGATATTTAAAGCATGCGCAACAGATTTGCCGCGAATAAGATCTGCAACCAAACGTGCTTTCTGTGCCGAGATAGCGGCACCGCGTAATTTAGCAGTTACTTCCATCATGACACCTATTAACGTTTAGATTTCTTGTCAACACCGTGACCACGATAGGTACGAGTTGGCGCGAATTCACCGAGTTTATGACCAACCATATGCTCAGTAACAATTACTGGAACGTGGTTACGACCATTATGAACAGAAATTGTTAAACCAACAAAATCTGGAAGGATCATCGAACGACGAGACCAAGTTTTAATCGGCTTGCGAGAGTTACTAGCAACAGCCGCTTCAACCTTAGCGAACAAGTGCGCATCGACGAATGGGCCTTTTTTCAGAGAACGAGGCATTAGTCAGATTCCTTTACTTGACGCGACGGTCGCGAATAATCATCTTAGTCGTACGCTTATTGGTACGTGTCTTGTACCCTTTAGCTTTTTGACCCCATGGGCTTACAGGTTGAATACCTTTGTTACGCCCTTCACCACCACCGTGCGGGTGATCAATCGGGTTCATCGCCATACCACGTACGGTAGGACGAACACCACGCCAGCGCGAAGCACCAGCTTTACCCAATGAACGAAGGTTGTTTTCTTGGTTAGAAACTTCACCAATTACAGCGCGGCATTCAACATGTACTTTACGCATTTCACCTGAACGAAGACGAATAATTGCGTAAGAACCATCACGACCCAACAACTGAACAGAAGCACCAGCAGAACGCGCTAATTGCGCACCCTTACCAATTTTAAGTTCAACGTTATGAAGTGTAGAACCGATCGGCATATTACGAAGTGGCAAGCAGTTACCTGGACGAATTGGAGCATCGTTACCAGATTGTACTTTATCGCCAGCACGTAAGCCTTTAGGTGCGATGATATAACGACGCTCACCATCAGCATATTTCAACAAAGCAATATGTGCTGTACGGTTTGGATCGTATTCAATACGCTCTACAACAGCTGGGATGCTGTCTTTGTTACGTTTGAAGTCAACGATACGGTAGTGTTGTTTATGACCACCACCAACGTGACGAGTAGTAATGTGACCGTTGTTATTACGACCACCAGTACGTTTTTTAGCTTCAACCAACGGTGCGTAAGGAGCGCCTTTGTGAAGATGGTCATGAACCACTTTCTCTACAAAGCGACGTCCTGGAGACGTTGGCTTACATTTTTGAATCGGCATAATTTTCGTCCTTATTCCGCTGCGCTTTCAGCGGTATCGCCCAAGTCAGCCATTTCAACATCTTGGCCAGCTTTCAGGGTGACGTATGCTTTTTTAACATCAGAACGGCGTCCCAATGTACGACCAAAGCGCTTAGTCTTACCTTTAGTAATAGTTGTGTTAACTTTAACAACTTCTACACCAAAAAGTTTTTCAACTGCTTTTTTGATTTCAAGTTTAGTAGCATTGATGTCTACTTTAAATACTTGAACACCAACAGTATCACCTAATACTTGTGCCTTTTCTGAGAAGACTGGTCCTTTTAGGACTTGATAGATACGTTCGTTGTTCATCCGAGTTCTACCTCAATTTTCTTAGCAGCAGCTACAGACATCACAACTTTATCAAACGCGATCAAGCTTACAGGATCGATTGCAGTTGCATCTACCACATCTACATGCGGAAGGTTGCGTGCTGCAAGATATAAGTTCTCATCTACAGCGTCAGTAACGATTAATGCACGAGCAGCATTTAAGTCGTTAAGCTTTGCAAGCAATTCTTTAGTTTTTGGAGCTGCAACTGCAAACTCTTCAACTAATACAAGACGATCTTGGCGAACAAGTTCAGCTAAGATACATTGCATTGCACCGCGGTACATCTTACGGTTTACTTTTTGAGACCAATCTTGTGGACGAGCAGCAAAAGTTTTACCACCGCCAACCCAGATAGGGCTACGAATAGAACCCGCACGAGCACGACCAGTACCTTTTTGACGGAATGGCTTTTTACCACCGCCAGAAACGTCTGCACGTGATTTCTGAGCACGAGTACCTTGACGACCACCTGCTAAGTAAGCAGTAACAACTTGGTGTACAAGAGCTTCGTTAAATTCACGTCCGAAAGCAACTTCAGACAATTCAACAGCAGAGCCGGAAACAGTTTTCAAATTCACGGTATTTCCCCTCAGGCCTTGATGGTAGGACGTACAATCACGTCACCGCCAGTTGCACCAGGAATTGCACCTTTAACAACTAAAACAGAACGTTCAGCGTCAATAGATACGATTTCAAGACCTTGTACTGTTACGCGTTCGTCACCTAAGTGACCAGCCATTTTCTTGCCTTTGAACACGCGACCAGGAGTCTGGTTTTGACCTGTAGAACCTAATACACGGTGAGAAACTGAGTTACCGTGAGTAGCGTCTTGAGTACGGAAGTTCCAACGTTTAACACCACCTTGGAAACCTTTACCTTTTGATTGACCAGTTACGTCAACAATTTGACCAACTGCGAACAAATCAACGCCAATAGTACCGCCAACTTCACGGCCTTCAAGCTCAGCTTCAGTAACACGGAACTCTTTAACTAAACGACCAGCAGCAACACCAGCTTTCGCGAAGTGACCTTTCTGAGCGTTAGTTACGCGAGATTCGCGACGTTCACCAGTAGTTACTTGAACAGCTTGATAACCATCAGTTTCAAGTGTTTTGATTTGCGTAATGCGGTTTGGATCGACTTCGATGACTGTAACAGGTACAGAAACACCTGCATCTGTAAAGATGCGAGTCATACCACATTTGCGACCGACTAAACCAATAGCCATGTGCATAAACCTCTAAAAAAGCGGCCTAATTAACTTAGAAGTTAATCAACCGAAAGCCTTAACCCAAAGCGATCTGAACATCAACACCAGCCGCAAGATCTAATTTCATCAATGCATCAACAGTTTTATCTGTAGGTTGAACGATATCGATCAAACGTTTGTAGGTGCGGATTTCGTACTGGTCACGCGCATCTTTGTTAACGTGCGGTGAAGTAAGAACGTTGAAGCGTTCGATGCGAGTAGGCATCGGAATTGGACCACAAACTTGTGCGCCAGTACGCTTAGCGGTTTCTACGATCTCTTGAGCAGATTGATCAATCAGACGATGATCAAAAGACTTCAAACGGATACGAATTCTCTGGTTAGACATACCAGTAAACTCCAAGCCAAACATATAAAGAATCACCCTTGACGCATCTCACCCATTGGTAAGTGTCAAAGGCAGTGAAAATCACTAAGGTCATGATCGATGCCACGACTGTAATGCACATTTACTACTTTCTTCGCAGTAAATGCCCCTCCTTTTGAGGGTCGCCCATTATAACGATTGTTTAAGTCTTATGCAATTCTCTTTTTCTGTTTTTTGTTCAAAACGTGCTTTAAACTAGCATTCACAACTCATCTAGGCATTTATGACAAACTCAATCGCTTTATTTAAGAGTTGATTACCTTGTTCAAATTTTTGTGCTTCTGAATATTGCAGTTCACTCACAGGCTGAACATATTCCCCCCTAAAAATAGATAGCTCTTCTTCATTTTCAAGTAAGAGTTCTAAAGCGGCTGGTGTCATTTCTGGATGAAATTGAAAACCCAGCACATTTTTTCCAATTTGATACATCTGATTACGACAAGCTATATTCTCGGCTAAGTGTATAGCACCTTTGGGTATTTCAAATGTTTCGCTATGCCACTGCATCACCTTTATCTTTTCAGGCAATGGAAAGCTGTCTTGAGGTAAATTTGCTACCCTTTGAACTGTCGACCAACCAAGTTCCTGATAGCGGTTTCGACTGACTGCGGCGCCTAGTGCATTAGCAATTAGCTGCCCACCCAAGCAGAGACCTATAGCAGGCTTTCCTGCTGCTAAATAACGACGCAACCATCTTTTCTCTATCTTAAGCCATGGATAATTCGCCTCATCATTTACACTCATGGTGCCACCCATGACTAATAATAAGTCAACCTCATCAATTTGTGGTAAAGCTTCTATTTCAAGTGACCGATCAACCGGAAGTGCAAAAAACTCCGTAGAACTAATAGTCGCGTGGTGAGCTTTTAAAAATGAATAACAACTCCCAAAACCCTCACCCGCGATATGTTGAAAATAATGAACTCTTAAATGCGACTTCATGCGCTTAAACCTATTGTTGTTAGAATGTTGTAGTGGTCTTTGCAAAAATAAAGCCAAGTTTTTGTTTTATAGGTCTACTGTAACGAAACGTCTTACAAAACTTTATAAATCTAGCGAAGAATTTAAATTTCTCTTAATCTAACTTTATCATTTAAAACATAACGCACTATGAAAAAGCATAACGATTTCCAGACTCGTCTCATTCATGCCCCAAGAAAGGCTCCGCAATTCATTGAAACAGTGCAACCTCCCTTATTTCGCGCATCGACTATCATTTTCAAATCAACTTCGCACCTTTTTGATCGTCACTGGACTGATAAGTATGACTATAGCTATGGAACACATGGCACCCCTACTACATTCACCTTAGGCGACAATATTGCGCAAATTGAAGGTGGTTTGCATTGTTTGCTTGCACCGAGTGGCCTATCCGCAATTAATATTGTGAACTCAGCATTTTTAAGCACTAATGATGAAGTATGGGTTCCAGACAATATTTACGGGCCAAATCTAGAACATTTAACTTATCTACAAAGTCAATATGGCATTATTGTTAAAGTATATAACCCCATTGACGCTGCAAGTTTTCAACCTACCGAAAGAAGTAAACTATTATGGTTAGAAGCTGCAGGTTCAGTTACTTTAGAATTCCCTGATCTTAAAAATCTAGTCAAGAAAGCTAAAAAGCATGGTGTATTGACAGCTCTAGATAACACTTGGGGAGCTGGGCTTGCGTTTAATGCTTTTAATTTTTCTGATGAACATCTATCAGTCGATTTAACCGTTCACGCATTAACAAAATATCCAAGTGGTGGTGGTGACATCCTAATGGGCAGCATTGTAACTCGTGATGAGAAACTTCATCACCGCCTATTCCGCACACACGCCATTTTAGGCATCGCAATCTCTGGAGATGATGCGGCTCAAGTTCAACGCAGCCTTGCTCATATGTCTTTACGCTATGAACAACAGTCAGCCAATGCTCAAACTTTACTTAAGTGGCTAAAGGACCAACGCCAATTTGCACAAGTTCTACACCCAAGTGATGAATCCTCACCAGGCCATCAATACTGGCAAGAAATATGCACAACTGATCAAAGTGCAGGTTTAGTGAGTGTTATTTTTAAACCTGAATATGACATTACAGCAGTACGTCGTTTCTGCGATGCATTAGAGTTATTTAAGCTCGGTTTTAGCTGGGGTGGACCCGTTAGCCTGATTATGCTTTATGATTTAAAAATGATGAGAAAACTTGAGAATACACATTTACAACAAGGATTATTGGTTCGATTCTGTATAGGACTAGAAGATCCGCAAGATTTGATACAAGATATCGAAAATGCACTGAAACAACTGTAAAACGACAACATTATAGTGACTCAAACCATAGGATAAAAATATATGGGTACACCGATTGTTATTGCTAAAAATATTAAGGACACATCAAAAGAAATTGTTTTACTTCCCCAGTTTGCTAACCGTCATGGACTTATTGCAGGCGCCACAGGTACAGGTAAAACAGTTACGTTAAAAGTTCTAGCAGAGAGTTTCTCTCGAATCGGTGTGCCAGTATTTCTTGCCGATGCTAAAGGCGATGTTTCGAGTCTTGCAAAAGCTGGTGAAGCTTCCGATAAATTTAATGAACGCTTAAAACTTTTACAAATTGATAGTGTTCCATTCGCAGCGAACCCAGTTGTTTTTTGGGATTTATTTGGTCAGCAAGGCCATCCTATCCGAACCACTATTTCTGAAATTGGGCCAATTTTATTGGCTCGCATGCTCAATTTAAATGATACCCAAGAAGGTGTGTTATCTGCTGTATTCCGCATTGCAGATGACCAAGGGTTACTATTAGTCGATTTTAAAGATTTAAAAGCCATGATCACTTTTGTGAGTGAACATGCAGCTGAGTTTAAAGCCGAGTATGGTAATTTATCTCCAGCCAGCCTAGGTGCCATTCAGCGCAACTTACTCGCTCTTGCCGACCAAGGTGGAGAACAGTTCTTTGGGGAACCAGCTTTAAATATTCTGGATTTTATCCAAACCGATGCAAACGGACACGGTTATATCAATATTCTTGCTGCTGACAAGCTCATGAATACACCTAAGTTATATGCCACTTTCCTCTTATGGATGCTTTCAGAGTTATTTGAACAGCTACCAGAAGTGGGTGATATGGATAAGCCTAAACTCGTGTTTTTCTTTGATGAAGCTCACTTGTTATTTGATAATGCCAGCCAAGCTCTACAAGACAAAATTGAACAAGTGGTACGTTTAATCCGCTCCAAAGGGGTGGGTATCTACTTTATTACTCAAAACCCACTCGATTTACCCGAAAGCGTTCTTGGTCAACTTGGTAATCGCGTTCAACATGCATTACGTGCATTCACCCCTAAAGATCAAAAAGCTGTAAAAACCGCAGCAGACACTTTCCGTGCTAATCCCGAGTTTAAAGTTGATGAAGCTATTACCCAACTTGGTGTTGGTGAGGCACTCATTAGCTGTCTAGATGAGCAAGGTACACCACAGATTGTAGAACGTGGTTGGGTTATGCCTCCGTACTCTGCATTTACACCGATCACTCCAGAAGAGCGTCAGACTTTAATCTCGCAAAGTATTATTGCTGGGGTTTATGAACAAGCTGTAGATCGTGATAGTGCCTATGAAATGCTACAGAATAAAGTTGCTGAACGCGAACAACAGCAGCAAGACGCCGAACTTGCAAAACAACAAGCTAAAGAACAAGAAACTTTAGCAAAACAACAAGCTAAAGAACAAGAAACTTTAGCAAAACAGCAAGCTAAAGAGCAGGAACGTTTGGCACGTGAGCAATTAAAAGAGGAAGAAAGAGCAGCCCGTGAACGAGCTAAACTCACACAAGACATTGTGGGAACTTTTGCCAAAAGTGCTGCACGCAGTTTAGGAGGAAGTACCGGCCAAAAACTCGTAAGGGGCTTGCTCGGCTCTTTATTTGGTAAATAAAAATATTAAAAAAATTGCTTTAATTTTAGGGGATTTTATATCCCCTAATTTTTTTATGGTTTTTTATAAAAAAGTTATTGCCATTAATTTTTTAAAAATGTATTTTAAATACATCTTATATAGCCAGATAAATAAGGTCTAGCCATGACTCCACAACAAATTGAACTTGTTAAATCTACTGTACCGGTTTTACGTGAACACGGCGTTACGCTGACTACATACTTTTATAAGCGCATGCTTAATAACAATCCCGAGTTAAAAAATGTTTTTAATTTAGATGACCAAACCAGCTTACGTCAGCCACGTGCTCTTGCAGCTGCTGTGCTTGCTTATGCAGAAAATATTGAGAACCCTACCGTGCTCGCTAAAGCGGTAGAACGCATCACCACTAAACACGTGAGCTTAGATATTCAACCAGAGCAATATGCAATTGTTGGGGACAACTTGCTTCATTCAATTAGTGAAGTACTTAACGTGCCATTCGAATCAGAGCTTATTGAAGCGTGGAAACAAGCATACTTACAGTTGGCTGATATCTTGATTGGTGTTGAAAAACAAAAATATGAACAACTTGAAAGCTTAAAAGGTGGATGGGCTGGCTGGCGTTCATTTGAAATTACTCAAATTGATCCTTTGGAATCTGGCAAACGCTTCACTTTAAAAGCAACTGACCATGAAGACGTACTGACTAGCCCAGCAAATGCCTTTATTTCAGTTAAAGTACAAGTTCCCGAACAACAACTTGAACAACCGAAAGCTTTTAAATTTACCGAAGCTCAAGAAGATAACTCGTATCACTTTGAAGTGCAGCCCGAAGAAAATCATACTGAGTTTTCAGTTGCTAATATTCTACTTGAGCATTATAGAGTGGGTGATCAAGTACAGGTTTCAGCCCCTTTAACGCTGTAATGTAAAAACCTTTTGCCTGAAAGTTTTCTTATTTAGACTTTCAGGCTAAGATGATCATCCTTTTAATCTCTTCCATTTTTGGTGATCATGCAGCTTAATAAATTTACCGATTATGCATTACGACTCTTAATGTATGTTGCACGCCCAAGTGATGCACCCTACACGATTGCAGAAATCGCGAAAGATTTGCATGTTTCACAAAACCATCTAGTTAAAGTTGTTCACTTCATGGGCAAGCAGGAATGGATTATTACCATTCGTGGAAAAGGCGGCGGAATTCGCTTAAATCCAGATGCACTTAACTCAAATTTAGGTTCAATTGTTCGAATATTACAGGGCGACAATCAAATTGTTGAATGTAATACACCACCTTGTGTATTACGCAGTCACTGTGGTTTAAAAGGTATTTTAGATCAGGCTTTAGAGAGCTTTTACCAAAGTCTAGATCAATACACACTCGGAGAAGTTTTGCAGCAATCAAAATCTGCTCCTGCCAACTCCCCTATTGCATTTTTACAAATCTAAGCTCTACTGATTTTGATAAGTCGACTTATTGAAAATTAGCAAGAATACCCAAGCTCCTTTATACTAGGCGCGAGCCCTCTCATTTAAAAAGTTATTTTTTATGCGTCGTAGTGAAAAATCGAAAGACACCAAAGCCAGACTCGCACCCAAGCAAAAGATCAGCTATGAAAAGAAACCAGATCCAGCGATCACGGCATATGCTGTGCAATCACTCAACTGGTTACGCCAAGCTGAGTTTCTAATGAGTGCACCTAAATTGGCACTTTGTGTTGAAGATAGTGGCTACGAGATCGCTTTTGCAGGACGCTCAAATGCCGGTAAGTCCAGTGCTATCAATGCCTTAACTAACAAAAAACAGCTAGCGCGCGCCTCTAAAAAACCTGGCCGTACTCAGATGATTAACTTCTTTAGTCTAGGCAACCCCGATCAACGTTTAGTCGATCTTCCTGGCTATGGCTATGCAGCCGTACCTGAAGATATGAAACGAGTATGGCAAAAAGAATTAGAGAACTATTTAATCCATCGTAAAAGCTTACAAGGCTTAGTATTACTTATGGATATTCGCCATCCTCTACAGCATTTCGACATGATGATGCTAGAGTGGGCTTATTCACGTCATCTCTTTGTTCATATTCTCTTAACGAAAGCAGACAAACTTAATCGTGGCCCTGCAAACAAAGTGCTATTAGAAGTTAAGCAACAACTAAAAAAAATGAAGCTTGATTTCTCGATTCAACTTTTCTCCTCACTTAATAAGTTAGGTTTAGAAGAGCTAGCAAGTGTTATGGCTGGACGCCTACATTTTACGCTTGATCAAGAGCCGGAATTTGACGTTGACGCGATCCCTGAAGCATCAGATGAGGATACTGAAGAGTAAATCGTCAAAACAGATACAATTTCTTTATTAAATTTATTTTCAAATTGGCCCCTATTGCTAAACACAAATGTAGGGGCTTTTTTTATACTCGTTATAACTTCATCGAGTTAAAAATCAGGACTAAATGATGAAATTGTTATCTTTTTTGAAGAACAAGGCTTTAGGTTCTTCTATTGACTATAAAATTCTTCCACGTAAAGTAAAATTTGACTGGAAAGATACCCCTGTTGACTGGATTCCAAATCAGCCTTTCGCAAGTTATTTTATTAATGAAATTAATAACATCTTACCTGCTGGAGAATTTTGGTTTTGTCGTTTGTACAATAAAGTTTTACCGCAAATTAAAGATGAAAAACTTAAACAGGATGTGCAAGCATTTATCCGCCAAGAAGCTATGCATGCCAATGCGCATACTTCTGCCAATAAAGAATATTTAAGTGCACGTAATATTGATATCCAGCGAAATCTGGACATTATGAATTATCTATTTACCACTGCCTTAGCAGATAAACCATTCGACAAAGAAGTCCCTCAATTTCTACAAGGGCAATGGGACCTTTTCCGTTTGGGCGTTATTGCAACTGTTGAGCATATGACCTGTGTATTAGGGAAATATGCACTCTATAACGAGCGTTGGGAAGAATTAGGCGCTGACCCTGAAATGGTCGATCTGGTTAAATGGCATGGTTCAGAAGAAATTGAACACCGTACCGTTGCTTTTGATTTATATCGCCATTTGGGTGGTGGATATATTCCACGCTACTATTTAAGCTTGCAGTGATTGTACTGGTGCTTGGATTATGGGTAGATGGCGCTGCACATATTATGAAACAAGATCCACGTTTTGCTAATGCTGCTAAATCTAGATTTTTCCCAGTATGGGTTGCTGTAGAGTGGTATAAAATTAGCAGAAAAGATAATCAGGTTTTACCAAACCCATTTTGGCTGATTGCCCAACAAATTGATTACCTCATGCCTTGGTATGATCCAGTTAAAGAAGGCAGCACTGAAGATGCGGTAAGTTATTTATCGCAATCTCCAGCAGCAAAAAGAGCCGAGTTACAAGCGGCTTAAAAATAAAAAAGCAGGATTTAAAATCCTGCTTTTTTATTT
This sequence comes from Acinetobacter sp. LT1, assembly GCF_059800965.1. Classification (NCBI taxonomy): domain Bacteria; kingdom Pseudomonadati; phylum Pseudomonadota; class Gammaproteobacteria; order Moraxellales; family Moraxellaceae; genus Acinetobacter; species Acinetobacter sp. LT1. The sequence continues at coordinate 210,237 of NZ_JBBAXE010000004.1, read as the reverse complement.
AGGAGATTAGACACTGATATCTTTATCTTTTGTATAACGGTCAACAACCACGCTAATCATCATATCACCCTGCACATTTACCACTGTTCTTACCGTATCCAATAGGCGATCAATCGGAAGTAAAATTGCAATTGCTTCAGCCGGTAAACCTACAGACTGTAAAACCATAATCATGGTAACCATACCTGCACTTGGAATTCCAGGGGCCCCTAGTGATGCAATCATTGCTGTTAAACACACAATAATTTGTTGTGTCAGGTTTAAGTCTAGCCCCACCAAATTTGCGACAAACAATGCAGCGGCTGCTTCATATAGTGCTGTGCCATCCATATTAAGCTGTGTACCTAAAGGAATTACAAAACCAGCTGTTTGCGGACGAACTCCTAAGTTTTCCTGTGCGCATTTCATACTAAGGGGCATTGTGGCAGAACTAGAGCTGGTTGCAAATGCTGTAATTAGCGCTGTACGTGTTCCTTTGAAAAAAGCCCAAGGACTCATGCGGCCAAAAATCCAAAGTAGTAACGGTAAAACAACAGCGCCATGAAAAATGGTAGTCCCTGTCACTACAACAGCAAACTCAGCCAAACGACTGAGTACCGAAATATCTTCCGTTGCCATTAACTTTGCTAATAAAGCAAAAATACCCAAAGGTGCTAGCTTCATTACCCAGCCGACTAGCATCATCATCATTTCAAAAAATTGATGACTTAATACGCGAATACTTTTAAAACGCTCACCGCCATGGACTAAAGCAACACCAACAAATAGTGCAAACACCACAACAGCTAAAACGTTACCATCGCTAAATGCTTTAAATGGGTTAATTAATGTATTTTGAATAAAATTAGTGAAAAAACTTGCAGGATTTAAACTATCTGGTGCCTGATAGTTTTGCATAGACGTTTGGAAAATAGAGATATCTATACCGCGCCCTACTTCAAATAGATGAGCACAACTTATACCTAAAATTAAAGCTAATGTTGTTGTAGTCAAACAACATAAAAAGGTAATTTTCCAGACTGGACCTAACTGCCCTCCCGCCTGCAAATTAGATACACCCACAACAATCGAGCTAAAAATCAAAGGCACCAACAACATTTTAAGCAGCCCAATAAAGACACTACTTAATATGCCTAACCCATATAAACTATGTTTTACAAACGCAGTATCGGGATACAACGTTAATATAAAACCAAAGGCTAAGCCTAAAATGGCCGCAATAAGAATTTGTGTGTTTAAGTTCATATCAGCATTATTTTTTTCAGTTGGCAATCCTTTTGCAAATATGACATGAGCTTGCTTTTCATACGAGCAATTTTTTGTCACATCGTTTCAATTAAAAATAAAAAAGCCATCTAATCAGATGGCTTTATAAATAAACTTATTGCGTTTCAATTTCCCGCAAACGAATTAAACCCTCTTGCACGGTACTGCATACAAGTTGGCCATTTTGCCACATACGGCCAAAGTTCAAGCCGCGAGAAGCTGCGCTAACGGTTGCTTCCATATCGTAAAGCATCCATTCATCAGCACGCAGCGGGCGATGGAAATAGATGGCATGATCAATACTCGCACACTGCAAACTTGGAGAAATATAGCTAAGCCCATGCGGTCTCAAAGCAGTTGTCATTAAGGTAAAGTCTGAATAAAACGCAACAATTGCTTGATGCAAAGCAATATCATCTAATTGTTTTGGAATACGGTCATGTGTGCGGATATAGTGCGCATTATACGGCGCTTCAGGTTGCGGCTGAAATGGATTTACCGGATCAATTGGGCGGATTTCTACATGACGCTCACGCATGAAACTAGCACGAACATTTTCAGGTACGAAGTTTAAAATACCTTCTTTGAGCTCATTTTCAGATTTAAGAGTCTCTGGTGCTGGATATTCTGGTTCTTGATGTTGATAGTTCAAGCCTTCTTCAGGGTTAGCAAAAGAAACCATCGCCGAAAAGATAACTCGTCCGTGTTGAATGGCACGAACCTGACGGCTTACGAAACTCTTCCCATCACGTAAACGGTCTACTTCATAGATAATTGGGGCATTAATATCGCCACCATATAAAAAATATGCATGCAAAGAATGCGCTGGGCGATCGGTTGTATAAGATGCCGCACGTAAAGCCTGACCCAAAACCTGCCCACCAAAGACACGTTTACCGACAAGATTACGGCTTATGCCACGGTAAATATTTTCTTCTAGCTTTTCTAAAGTAAGAAGATCGACAAGTTCTTGGGTTAACGCATTCATGAGAGATACCTTCATATTTCAGGTAAAAAATCGTATTAAAGTACAGATGTGTAGAATCTATTGTGCCATAAAAAACTATTTGAACATGGAACAATCAGTCAACTTCTGACGAACATTGCTCATATAACAGCTAAAAATACGATTTTTAACGATAAAATATGCCAAAAGCATTATAATTTATAAGAAAGTAGCATATTGTTTTTTTTAATAAATGCCTCAAAATAATTACCCTCTGCATTTGGTGCTGGGATTTGTCTTTAAGAAGTAGGAGTTCTTATGTCCAAGAGTGGGTTTGGTCAAATGTATCGTCGGCTTTCGAGTAAACTACTTGACCTCGTGGTAACACCACATGTTCTTGGGGAAGTTCCTACTGAACCAGTATCAGAAACAACAGAAACAGAAGCAAAAACTGACCGCCAAAAAGTGGTTTGTTACGTCTTACAAAACCACTCTCGAAGCAATGCTTTAGTGGTTGATGGAGAAACGCGTCGTTTAAATTTAAAACCTGCGTTAGACCCACTCATTGTGGGTACTCATCAGGAAAAAGCATCAGTTTTATTTTTACAGCACAATGATGAAAACAATTTACTGAATCCGCCTCCTCATGCTTTTCCACCGCGTTTAATAAAACTGATTGAAGTTTTACAAGAAAACCCTGAACTTGATATAGAGCTTGTTCCGGTTACAGTTTTATGGGGCCGTTCGCCAGATAAAGAAGATTCTTGGTTTAAATTATTATTTTCAGACACATGGGCAACACCAAGCACAGTTAAGCAGCTGGTTAATATTGGTTTGCATGGCCGTCAGTCTTATTTAGAATTTCATGAACCACAATCGCTACGTGAATTGGTTGATTATGCACAGCAGCATTATCCAAATCTTTCACCAGCAACTTATATTGTAAGTACGTTAAATGATTATTTAGACCGTCAGCGTGAAGTCGTGTTAGGCCCCGATTTGTCGGATCGCCGCAATGTCATGCAATCGGTTGTTAAATCTCGTGATGTGCAAGAAGCAATCCGCCGTGAAAGTATTCGCGGAAAAGTGAGCATGCTTGAAGCGGAACGCCGTGCGATCGGCTATGTGAATGAAATCGTATCGGATTATTCACACTCAGCAGTGCGCTTTGCTGACCTTGCCTTAACGCGCTTATGGACTCAGCTTTATGACGGCGTAGAAGTACATAACTTTAGTACAGTTCGTGAACTAGCGAAAGATTATGAAGTTGTCTACACACCTTGCCACCGCAGTCACATTGACTATTTATTATTGTCATATGTGATCTATAAGCGTGGCTTAATGGTTCCGTATATTGCTGCGGGCGATAACTTAAACTTACCTTTTGTTGGACAGCTTCTACGTGGTGGCGGTGCATTCTTCATTCGCCGCTCTTTCCGTGGAAATGGACTCTACACTACTGTATTTAAAGAATATCTATATAGTATTTTGTCACGCAACACGCCTCTTGAATACTTTATTGAAGGTGGACGTTCACGTACTGGACGTTTATTACCGCCTAAAACCGGTATGCTTGCCATGACAGTTCACAGCCATTTACGTGGCCGTGCTAAACCGATCGTTTTCTTACCAACTTATATTGGTTATGAACGACTCATGGAAGGCTCAACTTACGTAGGCGAAATGCAAGGTAAGCCAAAAGAGGCCGAATCTATTTTTGGTATTGTGAAAACCTTACGAAAAATTGAACGTATTTTTGGTAAAGTCCACGTGAACTTTGGTGAACCCGTTTTCCTTGATGATCTGCTTAAGCAACATAATGCAGAAAACGTTTATATCGAGAAAAATGACGACCCAATTCCTCAAGCTGTTTCAGATGCAGTAAATAGCTCTGCACATGCAATTTTAGAAAATATTAACCGAGCTGTGGTGATTAACCCTGTTTCTTTACTTTCTATTATTTTGCTTGCGACTCCAAAGCATACGCTTGATGAAGAAATTTGTATTAAGCAGCTAGAAGCTTATCGTAACTTGGCATCGAACTTCCCATATGACCAACGTATGGAAGTAACGCCACTTTCTGGTAAAGAAATTATTGCGTATGGTTTAAAGCTTAAACTCATTAAACGCGTTCAGCATGCGCTTGGCGATATTATTGCGATTGAAGATAACCAAGCTGTTCTTCTGACTTACTTCCGTAATAACATCTTGCACGCCTTTGTTTTACCTTCTCTGGTAGCATCACTTGTTGAACACAATGGGAAAATCAGTCGTTCAGATTTAACCAATGTCATCTATACGCTCTATCCATTCTTGAAAGCTGAGTTATTCCTTAAATGGAAGAGCAGCGAGCTTAAGGCACAAGTTGAGCAATATGCAGATGCTCTAGTTCAATCTAACCTTATTCAACAAGACGATGAAGGTAACTTGATTAGCTCTGCACCAAATACAGAAGAGCATAATCAGCTTGTTGTTTTAGCAACGCCAGTTAAGCAAAGTCTTGAGCGTTACTACATGACACTTGCGCTCATTACTCAACGTGGTTCAGGTAATATCTCTGCTAAACAAGTTGAAGAGTTAAGTCATTTATTAGGACAACGTTTATCAGTTCTATATGAATTTAATTCGCCAGAGTTCTTCGACAAAGCTTTATTCCAAAGTTTCTTAAAAGTGCTTACACAGCAAAATTATATTCGTACCAATGACCAAGGCCAAATTGAGTTTGATGATAACTTCCGTCAAATGGCTGCTGGTGCACAGTTGGTACTTGATGAAGTAACCTTACAAATGTTACAGCACATCACCACCTTTACCGACGAAGAATTGAAAGATGCTCTTGAAGCAATGGCATCTCAACAAGCTAAACGCCGTTTAAAACGCAAAAAAGCTTAAAGTCTTCAGTCAAAATAAAAGGCAACTTCGGTTGCCTTTTATTTTATTAGCGAATTGGACATTCAAAATAACGTGGATCGTCCATACAACGTAAGCGCTTCATAAGCTGAACGAAATAAGCATCGTAATAACCTGAAAGAACGTACTGATTACGTATTTTGGCAACCATTACGTCATAACTTTGCTTCTCATAAAAAGAGACATCTACCCAATAATAAGCAGGTAAATGATTTTCCCATTGTGTCGCACGATTCGTCAGCAATTGGCTATTTTGAACAAACCATCCTCGAATTTTCCGGCCAAAATTAGCAGGATAAGCTTGCGGCTTAATAATTAAATTGACACCGAAATATGCCAAAGGAAAATTAATGACTTGAGTATTTGGTCCAAATTCTTTTTGTAAGTTATACGGCAATAATCCATACACTGGGGCAGCAATAATATCGATTTTATTTTGCTTAAACTGCGCAATCGCGTTAGATAAATCGACATAAACTGGCTGAGCACCTACACTTCGTACCAGTGCTTGTTGTGGTGGATTGTTGGGTAACACCCCAATACGCTGATTTCTTAATTGAGCGACTCTAGAGAGGTTCTTATTTTTTAGAACCATGTAAGCAGTTCCAATGGGAATCATTCCTATAGCTTCATAATTCTTAGAAACTAACCTTTTTTCAATTGTTGGATGATTTAAAAGCTGCAAAAAGCTTTTGGCCGTACGGTTATTAGGAATAAGCCCTATACCCGCGGTACTTCCCATAAACTGGTTATAACGATAAGTATTGAAATTGGATGCAGCTAAACCCGAACATTTCCCATCATCAAAAGCTTGTATGGCTTGCTGTTCTTTTTGATAGGTAACCACTTTAAATTTGACTTGATATTGTTGGGCATATAATCGAATGTCATTTAAACGACGAGTAATATCCCCTTGGGACCCAATTGGATCATAGGCACACCATACCTGATCCTCGGCCCAACTCGCAACAGCTGTTACGCTCAAAACAAGAGCTAAACAAATTTTTTTCACTTTCAACCTTTTTATCTTTATCGGCAATTTGACTGCCTCATCAGGTATTTCTGTTCTTATTTAAAGTTTAATCAAAATTTTATTTAGTGCTATGAACATTTAAACATAATAAATAGTCATTAAAGCAAATTGGGTGTTCTAACTGAAAACCCGTTGCTGGCAAATGTTTTGCATAAATTCTTTTACCTGAAATTTGGTTTGATTCTAAAGTTAATTCTGGCAATCCCAATTGTTTTTGAAACCACACAATAACTTCATGTAAAGGTAATGGTTGATTATTAGTCACAATATAGCTTGCTTGATGACTTTCGTAATCAGCCATAAAAGCCAAAAATCTTGCTAAATCATCAATATGTATTCGATTGCTATAATGTATATTTGGATAACTTTGATTATTTTCAGCCATTTTCTTTAAGCGGGCAATGGAAGTTCCATAAATACCTGTAGGACGAACAATTACAGATTGAGTTGGATAATATTTTTGCCAGAGTAACTCCATATTACGCAATATGTGGCCTTGTGCATCATTTGGATGAATTTCACTAAAATCATCAATGATCTCCCCTGCATTTTCACCATACACCCGCGTAGAAGAGACAACAATTATTTTTTTTACTGGATGTATTTTTAATGCATCTCGAATCGGTTCAATACTATCTACATAAGTATGTTGGTAGCCCTCAACCGTACTCTCGTTTGGAGAAAGTAAAATATATACGACATCTACAGGTTCAATTTTACTTAAATCAAGTTTAAAGATATCTTGAACAAGATGTGTTGCGTAACTATCCGTTTTTACACTACGGCTGATTGTGGTAATTTGATGTTCTTTCTCAAATAGTTGTTTAGCAACACGCTGAGATGTTTTACCATAACCGATAAATAATATATGCATAGAAAACTCGTTGAGGGGACATGACTTCAGTCCATCAGTTACAAGGCGTTGGATCGGCTTCAGCAGCCCTACTCGAAAAACTAAATATTTTTACCACAGATGATTTACTGTTTCATCTGCCACGTGATTATGAAGACCGCAGTACGATTATTCCAATGAATCAACTGGTGGTTGGGCGGAGCTATTTACTCGAAGGAGAAGTCAAATCAATTGATTTCCCTCCCGGAAAGCGAAAATCTATGGCAGCCTTGGTGCAAGATGAATTCGGTAAAGTCACCTTACGCTTTTATCATATTTATAAAAACCTGACTGATAAAATAAAACCCGGTCATCGCTTACGTATTTTTGGTGAAGTCCGTGTAGGTGCTCGCGGCCTTGAGATGTATCATCCTGAAATTCAGCTCATTCATGAACATACACCCCTTCCAAAAACTCAGCTGACAGCAATTTATCCAAGTACGGATGGATTAACTCAACCCAAATTACGGGCATACGTTAAACAAGCTTTAAAGCATCATAGTGATGCCTTACCAGAGCTACTCCCAAAGCAATATACCAATGGCTATGCGCTTAAAGAGGCTTTGTATTACATTCATGAGCCTCCTGTGGATGCCAACATGCTGCAATTGGCTCAAGGCTCGCATCCTGCTCAGCAACGGCTTATTTTTGAAGAGCTGGTTGCACACCAAATTAGTTTACTTAATCGCCGTGCTTATATTCGTCAAATTGCGTCACCTGCATTTTCAAGCAGTAAAGTATTAGCTAAAAAACTATTAGAAGCTTTACCATTTCAAATGACCAATGCACAAAAACGTGTATCTAAAGAAATTTTAAATGACTTAAAACAACACCAACCTATGCTACGTTTAGTACAAGGCGACGTAGGTGCTGGAAAAACCCTTGTTGCCGCTGTAGCCGCTTGCCATGCTTTAGAAGCAGATTGGCAGGTTGCATTAATGGCTCCGACTGAAATTCTTGCAGAACAACATTATTTAAACTTTAAACGTTGGTTTGAACCATTAGGTGTAACCGTGGCATGGTTATCTGGCAAACAAAAAGGTAAAGCCCGTGCCCAAGCAGAACAACAGATTAAAGAAGGCCACGCGGAACTTATTGTCGGTACCCATGCCTTATTTCAAGACAATGTTGGCTTCGCTAAATTGGGGCTAGTGATTATTGATGAACAACATCGTTTTGGTGTAGACCAACGTTTAGCTTTACGCAATAAAGGTGCTGAGCAGTTCACTCCACATCAACTCGTGATGACAGCCACTCCGATTCCAAGAACTCTAGCAATGAGTGCTTATGGTGATTTAGACACATCTATAATTGATGAGTTACCTCCAGGCCGTACCCCAATTCAAACAGTTACGATTCCTCTTGATCGTCGAGAGGAAGTACTTCAACGTATTGCTTCAAATTGCAGAGATGGGAAACAGGCCTATTGGGTATGCACATTGGTTGAGCAGTCTGAGACTTTAGATGCTCAAGCAGCAGAAGCAACTTACCAAGAGATGAAAGAACGCTTTCCTGAACTCAATATTGGTTTGGTACACGGCAAAATGAAAGCTGATGAAAAGCAAGCCGTAATGCAAGCATTTAAAAATAATGAATTACAACTTCTTATCGCAACAACAGTGATTGAAGTTGGAGTAGACGTTCCTAACTCTTCCATTATGGTGATTGAAAATGCCGAGCGTTTAGGGCTTTCTCAGCTACACCAATTACGAGGTCGCGTAGGTCGAGGTGCTCAAGCTAGTTTTTGCGTACTTTTATATAAAACACCTCTCTCTCAAAATGGACAAGAGAGACTTTCTATTTTAAGAGAAAGTAATGATGGCTTTGTGATTGCAGAAAAAGATCTGGAACTACGTGGACCGGGTGAATTATTAGGGACTAAACAAACTGGGGATATGGGATTTAGAGTGGCTCGTTTAGAGCGAGATGATCACCTACTGAGTCAAGCCCACTATGTGGCACAGCAAGTTTTAAAAGATTATCCAGAACAGGCAGATGCTCTATTAAAGCGTTGGCTTCCTGAGGCGCCTCGCTACGCCTATGTTTAATTTTTTAAACTTCCAACATCTTATTCAGTTATTTTCACCTTGCTCATTGTGCGAGTTAGGCATGCGAGAAAAATACTCGCTCTGTAAAGACTGTTGGGAACAGCTACCTTGGCTTAAACAAACGATTCAACGTAATAATCACTCTGTTCTTGTGGCTTGTAATTATGCTTATCCGGTTAACCGGATTATTCAGCAGTTTAAATATGAACAAAAGTTACATTATCAGATCTTATTAGGTGAAATTTTAAAACAATTAAAATTTCCCAAGGTACAAGCGATCGTACCTATGCCCATTTCCAATCAACGTTTAATCGAGCGTGGTTTCAATCAATCATTACTACTTGCCAATATCTTAAGCAGACACTTAAAAATACCTGTTTGGCAACCGATTCAACGTTTAAACGAGCACTCTCAAAAAGGGCTTACTCGGCTAGAACGCTTTGAAAATATAGAACAACAATTTTTACCTCATCATCAAGAGAAACGACGTTATCGCCGCGTTCTCATTATTGATGACGTGATAACCACGGGAAGCTCTGTTCATGCGCTCAGTCAGGCACTTAAACAATTAGGCTGCACATCCATTCATACCGTGTGCCTAGCAGCGACGCCGAAGAGTTAGGCTATTGCACCGTAGATAAATACTCTTCACACCAAGGAATGACAATTTCTCGGGTCAATGGTGCAAGTTGAGTTTCCGAATCATTTAAATCTATCCACTTCATTTCTGCAATTTCGGCTGCAATTTTAGGTGCTTGGTCGAGCTGAACAAGGTATAAATGACTCACCAAAATATGATCTGGCTCATTGGCAGCTACTGTTTCGAAATGACCAATAAATTGCTCAATCACACAAGAGCTTCCGACTTCTTCTAAAATTTCGCGTTGCATGGTGATCTCTGGTGCCTCATTAGGTTCCAGCTTGCCACCTACTTGCATAAAAGCGTGTGTATTACGCTTTCTCACAAGCAACAACTGATTTTGCTCATTTAAGATCACTGCGGCAGCGACCGTAATTGTTTTCACCTATTTAACCTCGTTTATGGTTGGACATCTGCGTTTGTCCATTTTGGAGCAGGAGCCTGATATTGCTCAAATTGTTGAAGAATATCTTCAATTTTGTCTGATGCGATCAATTTATCAACGAACCGTGCTTGGCTGAATCCATTATCCACCGTTCCTTGAATCATTTTAAGTAAATCTTCATAAAAGCCCGCTACATTTAAGAAAGCACATGGCTTTTGATGAATCCCTAATTGCGCCCACGTCCATTGTTCAAAGATTTCTTCCAATGTACCAGCGCCACCCGGCAAAGCAATGAAGCCATCTGAAAGATCCGCCATCTTGGTTTTACGCTCATGCATATTCTCAACCACATATAATCTGGTTAAGCCCGGATGAGCTAACTCACGATCAACTAAAGCACGAGGGATCACGCCAATGACTTGACCACCTGCTTGTAAGGCGCTATCGGCCACCACACCCATTAGGCCTGAGCGACCACCACCATAAACCAAGGTCTTCCCTTGTTTTGCAATAGCCTCGCCTGTAGCTTGGGCAATTTTTTGGAAAATTGGGTTTGAACCAAGAGATGAACCACAGAAAATACAAATTGATTTCATAGTGTAAAAAACCGTTTTATTGAACTGTCATGCTGACAAACTAAACTATCGATAGAGTTTTTTTTTGCAAAATAGCGTATTGGCAAGTGTTTTTCGGCAAATCCTTGTCTAAAATACACCCATCCATTTCCATCAGACTGCGTGAGGAAAAAAGACACATGCTTGAAGCCTTTTATGCCACAGAACGCGGAAGTCTGGAAGATGCCACCATCAATGGTGGATTTGATCTACATCCCGAATTAGTCTGGCTTGATCTTATTGCACCCTCGCAAGAAGAGCAACAATGGGTATTAGATGCCTATGACCAAAATTTACCAACACTAAAGTCGCTTGAAGACATTTCATCTTCTGCACGATTTTACCGTGATGATGACGGTATTTTGCACATCAGTACTTATTTTTTAACGAAAAATAAAAATTATCAGGTGGATGGAGACGCTGAAGAGTCATCACATATGCTTGCCATGGTGCAAACCGTAGCTTTCATTTTACATAAAGACCGCCTCTTTACGATGCGTGGAGAAAAACTAGTTGCGTTTCGTGCCTTTCGTGCCCGTGCTCGCCGAAATGACTATGACATGGACTATAAAGATCCAACGTGGATTTTATTAGGCCTTCTTGAAGCAAAACTCGATGAGCTTGCGGATATCTTAGAAGATATCCACAAAGATTTAGAAAAATATTCCACCGAGGTTCTTAATAACCACCAACGTGAAAAAATTCTAGATCTCGATGACATGATTACACGCCTAGCTCAACAAGAAGACATGCTAGGGAAAGCGCAGCTTTGTCTCATTGATTTAAGACGTGTACTTACTTTCTTATCGCGTCCACGTGCATTAGGCAGTCATATTTATGATGCAGACATTCGAGAGCTCAGTGAAGATGTACGCTCACTGGTAGAACATGATGCGTTCTTATTCCAAAAAGTACGATTCTTACTTGATACGACGTCTGGATTCATTAACACAGAACAGAATGATACGATTCGTCGATTCTCGATCTTACCAAGTATGTTAGCTCCTCCGATGCTTATTGCCAGTATTTACGGTATGAACACAGACGTATTACCTTTTGCACATGGTACGACCAGTTTCTTCGTTGTTTTGCTGATTATTATGGGTTTCTTTATTGGGCCGATCATTTATTTCCGCTGGAAAAAATGGATCTAAGCTTTGTAATAAAATGCTAATTTCGAGCATAAAAAAGCACCTAAATATAGGTGCTTTTTTACATCAAAAACATCAGATCATTTGCAGATCATCCTGCAAATGACAGGCTTGAATGATCTTCAGCATTTTTTCAGGGACATTTTTAAAATGCAAACCAGTATTTTTTGGAGTCTCTCGTAACCATTGAACTAAAACAGCCAATGCCAAAGTACTACCATGCTCAAGCTCAGTTAAATCCACCACAAGTGGGAAGCTTTGCTGCTTCTTTATGATGGCCAAACCTGCTTGATACTGTTGTTCCGCATTTTCAAAATCAATTTTTCCCGAAACAACCAATTGTTGGTTGAGATACTGAACCACACGTCACCTACTTATTTCTTTTTGTTTTGATTAACAGCTGCGTCTGCATCAGGTTGGAACGTAGCAATTGCTTTATTTAAATCACCGCCATTGCGTTTCACTGTTGCAGCAAACTGATTACGGAACTGTAATCCTAGATCAATACCAGAAACATTGATATTACGGATTTTCCATTGAGTACCTTTGTCAGCCAACTGGAAAGAAACAGGAATTTTTTCACCATTGTGATTAAAGTCCAATGTCACTACAGGGTTTTTACCCGCAGTTGCCTTGTAAGGACGCATGGTATAGCTTTGATTTGTATATTTAGCAAATGCGCTACCGTAATTTTCAATTAATGTATTACGGAAGTTTGTTTCAAACTGAGCACGCTGTGCAGCTGTACTATACTGATTCGTCGCATAAGTACCCATCACAATACGAGTGAACGCTTGTGAATCAACATATGGGTCTAAGTTCTGACGTACAATTGATTTTACTAAAGCAGGATTGTTCTGCAACTTAGCATGATCTGCTTTTAAACGAGCGATCAAGCCATCAGCAACACGTTTGATAAAATCAGGTGGTGCTTCTGAAGGTGCAGCAAAAGCTGTACCTGCAATCATAGTAGACAAAAGACTTGCTGTCAGGGTTTGTTTAAACAACGTATTCACCTGGAACCACTCCTTCAAATAAACTTTTACTCAACAAATGACGGCTGTGCACTGCTGTCGGTACTTGCAGGAGCTTTTTCTTCTGCTGAGGATGAACCAGCGGCAACTTTACCTGCGCCACCACCAGTAATAAATTTACTAATTAAATCTTCTAAATCCATGGTTCCTTGGGTATTTGAAATTGTATCGCCACGTTTAAGATAGTTTAAACCACCACCTGGAACGACTTTCAAATATTTCTCACCCAACAAACCATTGGTTGCAACCATTATATAAGCATCTTCATCAATACTGGTGATGGAGGACATGTTACTGATCAGTTGCTGTTCCATTGCTTTTTGTTGCTCTGGAGAAGCCTGCGTATAATCAGAACTATAACGTAGTTCATCTAAAGCATTTTTTTGAACTTCTTTTAGCTGCTCAGCATTAAAGCTTGTCAATTTTCCATCTAAACCAAAGGTTACCGTAGCCAAACGCGTAACTGGATCAAGGGTAATTGAATCAACACGACCAATTGTGACACCGCTCATCGTTACTTTAGCACGAGGCTTTAAACCATTGACGTTATCAAACTGAGCCTTCATGGTATAACTATCATTTAAATTAGTACCAACAAGGCCACTAACTTTCATGGCTAAAAAGAACAAGGCAATACCGAAGATAATAACAAAGATACCTACGGCCAGCTCACTACTACGTGATTTCATTAAATCCCTCCGAACATGACCGCAGTCAACACGAAATCAAAACCTAAAACACATAATGAAGAATATACAACTGTTCTCGTCATTGCAGTTGCGATTCCTTCTGGAGTTGGATCACATGCATATCCTTGATATACCGCAATCCATGTACATAACAAAGCAAACACAATACTTTTGATAATGCCATTTACGACATCATGCCCAAATTGCACGTTGTTTTGCATACCGCTCCAGAATGAGCCTTCATCGACGCCAAGAAAATCGACACCTACCATTTTACCGCCCACAATACCAATCGCAGCAAAAATGACAGTTAGCATCGGTAAACTGACCACTCCCGCCCAAAGACGGGGTGATACGATTTGTTTTAATGGGTCAACCCCGATCATTTCCATGCTGGCAAGTTGTTCACTTTGCTTCATTGAACCAATTTCTGCTGTTAATGCAGAACCTGCTCGACCAGCAAATAATAACGCAGCAACCACAGGTGCCAATTCACGCAGCAATGTTAAAGACACCATTGTACCTAGCATTGATTCACTGCCGACGTTCACTAAAATTGAATATCCTTGTAAACCCAGTACCAAACCAATAAATAGGCCCGACACAGTGATAATTAACAAAGACATCACCCCTACCCGATGCATTTGGTAAATAAATCGTCCAAACCCACCAGATGAAGGAAAAGAAAAAACAATTTGTAAGAGCATTAGTGCCGCAACACCAATCCCTCGAATCCGCTCAATAACGAGTCTACCTAACCAGGCAATCGTATTCATGGACGAACCTCGTTATCTAAATAGGCTTGATGACTAAATTGGTATTCAACCGGTCCTTCTGCCGAACCTGTTAAGAATTGGCGCACAAATGGAGAAGCATATGCCTGTAATTCTTCTGGTGTTCCTTCCCCCTGAATTTTTCCTTCTGCTACTACATAAATGTAGTCAGCAATAGAAAGGGTTTCGGGAACGTCATGCGAAACAATAATTGTGGTTAAATCTAAAGCTTCTCGCAATGAACGAATTAAACGTGTCAACACGCCTTTTACAATAGGGTCTTGCCCTGCAAACGGTTCATCGTACATGATTAAATCAGGGTCAAGCGCGATCGCACGTGCTAAAGCAACACGACGGTTCATACCACCTGAGAGTTCTGTAGGCATTAATTGTTCAGAACCACGCAAGCCTACTGATTCCAGTTTTAATGCAACCAGTTCAGCAATTAGATTTTCAGGAAGCTTGGTATGTGCTCGAATCGGAAATGCCACATTTTCATAGACCGACATATCCGTAAATAAAGCACCACTCTGAAATAACATTCCCATACGTGCACGGGCTGAAAAAAGTTCCTGACGAGACATTTTTGCAATATCTTTACCGTCGAGCAAAACTTCGCCCTGATCAGGAACTAACTGTCCACCGATCAGACGTAATAATGTTGTTTTACCTGTACCAGAAGGTCCCATAATAGCCGTAATCTGGCCACGACGTATATTTAAACTAATATTGTCATAAATGACGCGTTCCCCTCGATTAAAACTCAAATTTTTCACTTCAATAAGTGGTTGAGTCGAGAGAGGAGTTTTATTATTCATAATGGCAATCGTTCCTGCACTTTTATGCACGCATACTATAACACTGAAAATTGGCAAACTTGTTGTTATTTTGACAAAAGCAAAGCTAACTTAGTTGGTAGAAATAGAAGAGGTATGTTCGTAAAAAGAGGTTAATTCAGAAATTTGAAACTGCTCAATAGAACTTCCAGTTATAAAAGCATAGGCAAAATAAACCCCATTACACAAAACAAGTGCAATAAAAAGATAAGGCAAGCCGTGCTGAACTAATAAGTTCTTCAACTGTGCCATTATTGTTTCTTTTCGTTTACTTCTACTCATTATTTAATAAAAAATTGAACTAATTCACACTTTGTTATTTTATAACAAAACTGAAAAATAAGAAAGGCCAGTATTTCTACCGGCCTTTCTTTAAACAAACTATTGATTAACGGTCGAATTTACGACGCGGTTTGTCATCAAAGCTACGACGTGGACGATCTTCACCACCGAAGCTACGTTTTGGACGATCTTCGCCACCAAACGCTGGACGCTCACCACGTGGTTTATCATCAAAGCTACGACGCGGTTTATCGTTAAAACCACCTTCGCGACGTGGACGATCTGAGTTGAACTCACGACGTGGACGATCTTCGCCACCAAATGATGGACGCTCGCCACGAGGTTTGTCATCAAAACTACGACGTGGACGATCTTCGCCACCGAAACTACGTTTTGGACGATCACCAAAACCATTTTCACGACGTGGTTTGTAATCTACGCGGTTACCACGGTTGTCATCATTTGAGTCAAAACGCGGTTTATCGTTGAACCCACCTTCACGACGCGGACGATCTGAGTTGAACTCACGACGTGGACGATCTTCAAAACCACCTTCACGACGTGGGCGATCTGAATTGAACTCACGACGTGGACGATCTTCACCACCGAATGGACGTTCACCACGTGGTTTGTCATCAAAGCTACGACGTGGACGGTCATCACGACCACCTTCACGGCGTTTGAAGTTGCTTTCGCCTTCAAAACGACGACCACCGCCAAAACCGCCACCACGACGACCATCACGACCACCGTTGCCGCCACGACCACGACCACCGCCATCACGACCTGAACGAGCAGGAGGTGGAGATGGCTCTAAGCCTTCAATTTCAGAAACACTTAAACGTGCATCTAAATAGTCTTCAAGCGCACGGATTTTACCGCGTTCACGATAAGTCGCTAAAGTAATTGCTTGACCTGTACGACCAGCACGACCTGTACGACCAATACGGTGTACATAGTCTTCGTGTTTCATTGGTAAACCGAAGTTAATTACGTGAGAAATTGTCGGTACATCAAGACCACGTGCAGCAACGTCTGTCGCTACCAAGATTTTTGCACGACCTTCACGAATACTACGTAAACGACGGTTACGAACTGTTTGTGGCATTGCACCGTGAAGTGCAACTACAGAGTGACCTGCTTCTGCAAGTTCTTCAGCCAACATATCTGTATCTTCTTGAGTGCTCGCGAATACAACCGCTTGATCAAGAGTTTCATCAGCCAACCAGTGAGTCAGAAGTTTCTTCTTGTGTTCGAAACCATCAGTCCAGTGTAAAGTTTGGGTGATGTCAGTGTTTGTACTGTGACCTGTTTCAATTGCAATACGCTCAGGTTCATTCATCATGCGTTCAGCAAGACGAATAATACGGTCAGCGAAAGTTGCAGAGAACATTAATGTTTGACGACGGTTACCAGCTAAATCGCTGATCGCTTCTAAATCTTCAGAGAAGCCGAGATCTAACATGCGGTCAGCTTCGTCAACGATTAAAGCTTCAACTTTATCTAACTTTAATTGACGACGGTTTACTAAATCTAATAAACGACCTGGAGTCGCAACAATAACTTGCGCGCCTTTAAGCTGTTGGATTTGCTTACCAAAAGGCATACCACCCATGATTGCAGCAATACGAACACCTTTCATGTGACGTACGAAAGCAATCGCATCTTGGCTAACTTGTTGAGCCAATTCACGTGTTGGGCATAAAACTAAAATGTTAGGTTGGGTCACAGCTTTCATACGTTCTTTGAACGGAACAAAAGTTTCTTGACCAGCTAAATTATGTAATGTCGGTAATAAAAATGCCGCAGTTTTACCAGAACCAGTCTGGCTAGATACTAGAAGGTCTTTTCCTTCTAAAGCTGCAGGAATAGATTGTTCTTGCACAGGAGTCGGGGTAGTAAAACCTAAACCTTCAAGCGCTTGTTGTAAGGTTTCATGCAAAGAAAATTCGGCAAAAGTTTTGCTCATAGAGAGTTTCACCCTAGTGGGTGCTCCATTTTTAATAAATACAAAATAGACATCGGCACAAAGCGGCAAAGCAAAGTTAGCTGAAACGTTTTTTCAGCAGCAATCCGAGTAACGACGATGTGGACTAAACGCACGCTTGATTACGGCCGAACCTGAAGAATCGCTGAGCGATCGGGGCGCAAGAAATGGTCCTCTCTATGGACAGCGTGCGCTTACAATGAATAGAACAGAATGTTCAGGTAATGAACGGAAATTTAAGTGCGTGGGCGGATTATAGCAGAAAGAAATTAAAAGTCATGTGTTTTAATCAACTTTCTTCATATTTATTGAACTAACTAAAATTTACCAATTACTTAAAAAATAAAACCCTCTGATAATAGAGGGTTTTATTTATTAATAATTAAATTATTTTGCAGCTTGACCCCAAGCTGGAACTACAGTTTGCATTAAAGGTTTTAGCATTTTGAGTGAACTTGCAAGCACTTGACCGTTTTCAAGAGACTCATTACCACCACGTGCGTCAACCACTACACCGCCCGCTTCTTTAATAATAAGCTCACCAGCAGCGATATCCCATGGTTTTAAACCAAGTTCAAAGAAACCATCAAAACGACCAGCAGCAACATATGCTAAATCTAGAGCAGCTGAACCACCACGACGAATTTGTGCGCCTGCTTGAGTCACAGCTAATAACGAAGCAAAGTGTTGTTCTGCATAAGATACGATCTCACCAGCACGTTTAGCACGGTAAGGATGGCCTACTGCCAAGAATGTATTTTCTAAAGTATCTTTTACATTTACACGGATACGGCGTTGGTTCATAACTGCACCGCGACCGCGACTTGCAGAGAATAATTCGTCACGTACTGGGTCGTAGATTACGCCGTGTTGAGTAACGCCTTTATGCTGAACTGCAATAGAAATACAGAAATGAGGGAAACCATTAATAAAGTTTTGCGTGCCATCAAGCGGGTCGATTACCCAGCACCAGTCTGCATCGTGGCCTTTGCCTTCTTGCAAACCGAACTCTTCACCTAAGAAGCTATGGTTTTTATAACTTTTACGTAATGTATCAATCGTCAATTGTTCCAAATAACGATCTACACGTGTTACTGGGCCATCAATGCCTTTCTCTTCAACTTGCAAATCGAGTTTATGACGATTTTGATGCGCTTTTAAAAGCTCTTGACCAACTGTTTGAGCCGCACGCGCAGCCATAACCACCATAGGTTCCATTGAACACCCACTACAATACAAATTTGAAGATTTTGACAAAGAATAATGCATAAAAGCGCATACATTTTAGCAAATGAATGCGCTTTATGGGAAAAAATGTTTCAAAAATTTTATTAAAGGCTTAAACCACTTGATTTAGCTTAAGCCAAGCTCGTTCAATTGAGCTCAAAATACCTTTAGCATCTAGCCCACAGTCTTGCAGCATTTGACCATGTGACGCTTGCTGCAAGAACAAATCTGGCAGACCTAAATTAATGATAGGTTTAACAATTTGTTCTTGTGCCATGAACTCATTTACTGCACTGCCTGCACCACCCATAATTGCGTGTTCTTCAACAGTTACAAATAATTGTGTATGTTCAGCCAAATCACGAATAATTTTTTCATCAAGTGGTTTCACAAAACGCATATTTACAACACGCACACCAACATCATGTTTTTGTGCAAACTGCTCAGCAGCTTCTATGGCAACCATAACGCGACTACCAAACGCTAAAATCGTAATCTGCTCATCACAAGCAGATTTAATTTCAGCAACTACTTCTGCCTTACCTAACTCAATAGCAGTTAGCTCTTGCTGAATTTCAACGCCTACCCCAGCACCGCGAGGATAACGTACTGCTGCTGGTCCATTATAAGCATAAGCGGTATGTAGCATTTGACGGCATTCATTTTCATCTTTTGGTGCCATGATGACCATGTTCGGAACTGTACGCATATATGCATAGTCATATGCACCTGCGTGAGTTGGTCCATCTTCACCCACCAAACCAGCACGATCAATCCCGAAAGTTACATCAAGATTTTGTAATGCGACATCATGAATAAGTTGATCATAACCACGTTGCAAAAATGTTGAATAAATCGCAACAACAGGTTTTAAACCTTCACACGCCATTCCCGCTGCAAGTGTTACTGCATGCTGTTCGGCAATTGCAACATCGAAGAAACGTTTTGGAAATTCTTTAGCAAACTTAACCATGCCCGAGCCTTCACACATGGCCGGGGTAATCGCTAATAAACGTTCATCCTGTGCAGCTTCGTCACACAACCATTGACCAAATACATCAGAATATTTTGGCGGTGTTTTACCTGCTGAAGTCGCATTAATTTTGCCAATTGCATGATAGGTAATTGGGTCAGCTTCTGCCGGAGTAAAACCTTTACCTTTTTTAGTATAGACGTGGACTAAGCGTGGACCTTTACGTTTTTTCAAAGCATTAAATACTTGAACGAGTTGATTTACATCATGTCCGTCGAAAGGACCGAAGTAATCAAAACCAATCGCTTTAAATAAATTATCGGCCGCATCTGTTGCCGATTGATGTAAACGAGAGTTGTACGTCCATTTCGGATGTGGCTGTACATACGCCTCGCCATGTTCATCGACATTAACTAAATGGCCTTTTTCCCAAATTGCAGCTAAATGCTTAGCAAAACCACCTGTACTGCAAGAAATCGACATGTCATTGTCATTAAGTACAACAATTAAATCGGCATCGTGTGCCACAGCATCGTTCATGGCTTCAAATGCCATACCTGCTGTCATTGCGCCATCACCCACAATACAAACGACTTCACATGGGTCATTTTGATAGCGACGTGCTAAAGACATTCCTAAACCTGCTGAAATTGCAGTTGATGAATGCCCTACACCAAAAGTATCAAAAACTGATTCTTCTCTAGCTGGAAATGCTGCTAAACCGTTCTTAGCACGGATTGTTGTCATTTGCTCACGGCGACCAGTCAAGACTTTGTGTGGATACGCCTGATGTCCTACATCCCAAACTAATCGGTCATTTGGAGTATTAAAGCAATAATGCAGCGCAACCGTCAGCTCAACCACGCCGAGGTTAGCACCGAAATGGCCACCACTCTGGCCTGCTGCATATAAAATATATTGACGCAACTCATCAGCCACTTGAACCAATTGGCTATGCTCGAGCTGACGTAATTGTTGAGGATGATCAATTGCATCTAACAATGGCGTAACAGGGCGTTGAGTTGGAATTTCGGTATACAACATATGTGGCAAAGCCTTTATAAGCCTGGCAAATCCTAAGCTGGGTCAAAATGGGTCGATCATACAATCGAATGAAGTCACCTTCAATCAGCCACATTTGCGAACGAGGTCATGCAAAGCAGTCTCTCATACAGTATGGGTATGGTTGGCAGATTATCCTGAATAATCTGACTATTTATCAACTATTATCGTCTTCTTTATACAAAAAAGAAAACCTTAGTGCTCAAAATGATTATGACAATTCGACCAATCTCCCAGCATTACGCTATACTTTAAACCGTTTTCGGTTAAAAGATGAGTTAATCTGTGCCTATAGAGTTCATTGCAACATCAAAACTCCCGACCGCTTTTGGTGAATTCAATATTTCTGTGTTTCAAGATCCAGTATCAGGTGAAGAACATGTGGCACTTTCTAAAGGGTTAGAAAATCCACCCACAGGCCCTGTTTTAGTACGTGTTCATTCAGAATGCTTAACAGGTGATGCTTTTGCGTCATTAAAATGTGACTGCGGCCCTCAATTACAGGCAACTCAAAAGCTCATTAACGAAGCAGGTCAAGGCGTTATTTTATATTTACGTCAAGAAGGACGTGGTATTGGGCTTACAAATAAAATTCGTGCGTATGCCTTACAAGATCAAGGTCATGACACGGTAGATGCAAATTTACTTTTAAATTTGCCAGCTGATGCACGCCGTTATGACATGTGTAGCATTATGCTTGATCATTTAAAAGTAAAAGAAGTTAAGTTAATTACTAACAATCCTTTGAAAATTCAGGCACTCAAGGATCAAGGTATTAATGTGGTTGGTCGTGTTCCATTAACGGTTGGACGTAACCCTTTTAATGAACAATATTTGAAAACTAAACGGGAACGTATGGATCACCTTTATCAAAAAGATGATTTCTAAAACAAAATTATAAATTTAAAAATAATTGGAAGGGATTTTTAAGACATTTCTTAAAAATCCCTTACTTTTTTTATGGTTTTGTGTTTTGATGTATCTATCTCCTATCTCAATCATCTTTGAGGGTCACTATGCAACATCCGACTTCAACAGATATTCAACGTGTCCGCGAATTTCTCCTCGATTTACAAGCTCGTATTTGTACTGGTTTAGAACAACAAGAAAAAGCTGGCGGTGGTACGAGTGAATTTATTATTGATGATTGGGAACGTCCAGAAGGTGGTGGCGGTCGTTCACGAGTTTTACAAAATGGCACCGTGATTGAAAAAGGTGGTGTGATGTTTTCTCACATCAACATTAGTAAACTGCCCGCTTCTGCTACAGAAAGACATCCTCAAATTGCTGGTGCTAAAGCACAAGCGCTTGGTGTGTCATTAGTGATTCACCCTAAAAACCCAAATATTCCAACTTCTCATGCCAATGTACGTTTATTCGTTGCAGAACGTGAAGGACAAGACCCAATTTGGTGGTTTGGTGGTGGTTTTGACTTAACACCGTTCTATCCAGATGAACAGGATGTTATCGATTGGCATCAAGTCGCACATGACCTATGCCAGCCTTTTGGCGACAAGGTCTACGCTGAACATAAAAAATGGTGTGATGACTATTTCTATCTAAAACATCGAGATGAACAGCGTGGTGTCGGTGGTTTATTCTTTGATGATTTAAATTGCTGGGATTTCGAAACCTGCTTTAAATATATTCAAGCTGTAGGGAATGGTTATTTAAATGCCATTCTGCCAATTTTTGAAAAACACCGTGAACAGCCTTATACCGAAGCTCAACGAGAGTTCCAGCTTTACCGTCGTGGTCGCTATGTCGAATATAACTTAGTGTATGACCGCGGAACATTGTTTGGCTTACAAACAGGTGGACGTATCGAATCTATTTTAGTCAGCCTGCCTAATCTTGCAGCTTGGTCATATCGTCCAGAATGGGATGAAGACTCACCAGAGAAACGTTTAACCGACTATTACTTAAAACCTCGTGACTGGTTAAACCTAAAAGAAAAAGTCGCTTAATTTTTTGCTTTTTGGAGATTCTTTGGCTTCCACCCTAAAGAATCTCCTTTTTTATTTTCAATTTTCTGAATCTCATTCAAATATTTTTTCTTATTAAAATTTGGCTTATAGTGAGGCCTGCTGAAAATTCAGTACAGACTTTATCTGCCTCATGCCATTTTAAAATTTTGGATATAAGAATGACCAAACAGTTTGCAGTAATTGGCAACCCAATCGAACAATCACGCTCTCCTGAATTGCATCATGCTTTCGCTCAAAAAACAGGTATTGACCTAGACTACCAAAAACGTCTTGCCCCTCTTGATGATTTTGAGCCGAGTATGCGTAGTTTCTTTGAAAATGGTGGGAGTGGCATGAACGTTACCGTGCCGTTTAAAGAACAGGCATTTGCTTTGTGTGATGTGCTGACTGAACGTGCTCAAATTGCCAAAGCTGTAAATACACTTTGGATGGAAGATGGCAAATTGCATGGTGACAATACAGATGGCCAAGGCTTAGTTGCCGCAATTCAAGCTTTAGATTGGAACTTAGAAAATACAGCTATTTTAATTTTAGGGGCTGGTGGTGCAACTCGTGGTGTTATTTACCCGCTTGTTCAGGCTGGTGCTAAAAAGATTGTGATTGCAAACCGAACTCTTGCTCGTGCTGAACAACTTGTAGATGACCTAAAAGCGGCAGTTCCTCAAGCTCAATTACAAGCAATTTCTCTAAATGAGTTAGAAGGGAAATTTGATATTGTAATTAATGCAACTTCTGCAAGCCTGTCTGGTGATGCATTACAACTACCTGAAAGTCTAGAGTTCAAATATGCCTTTGAGATGGCCTATGGCAAGCCATCTAGCTTTCTTGATCAAGCTAAACAACGCAATGTGCCTTATGCAGAAGGTTTTGGCATGCTAGTTGGCCAAGCCATTGAAGCCTTCTATATCTGGAATGGCGTAAAGCCAGAATTAAAAGATTTTCTATAAGTCAAAAAAAGAACCTACACGAAGTAGGTTCTTTTTTATTTCATCTATTATTTTTTAGCTGTAACCATCTGCTTATAAACATCTCGGAAAATCTCATAATCAATAAATTCATTATGTTCAGGTTTTAACTTCTGAATTGTTTTTTCCGTAAGTTGCTGTTTGCGAGCAGCGACATAAACTTTACCTAAAATATCAGCTGTTTCTGACAACAAATGTTTTTCTTCATCAGAACTACCATTTTGTTTTTCAAACTCTAATTGATACTGTTTTGAGAAAAGCTGTTCAGGTTGCTTATATTGTTTCTGTAGTTTTTGCCATGCTTCACGCCCAGCTTCACCTTGTATTGTTGTGATCACAATATGGTCCACAGCTCGGCCTAAGTCATTATCAAATTGGTCTTCTTGCTCAAGATGATGCTTTTTCTGCAATGCCTCAATACGTTCTAAAGCTTTACCTTGAGGGTTATAAATTTCCTCTTCAGAGAACCAATAAGCATAAACCTCGGCAATTTCTTGCAACTGTTGAACTGAATAATAATTAATATATGACGGTTTTTCGGCAGTCAATTTTGCAATAAACACAGCCTTATATGTTTTGTCATAAGCATGTGTTGCATCATAAGTTTGGTTAGCCAACAGCGCTAGACTCGAATCTAAATCTTGTACATCGCTATGTGCACCAACTGGATGCTCAGAAACATCACTCTGCCCAAGTTTTTCACTAAATCCTTTTACGAAGTTTTCAAATAAAGAACCTTTGCTTGCCTCTGCAACTGATTTAGCTTGTTTAAGCTGCTGCTGATTAATTGGGGTCGCTTTACCATAATTGAGAATTTGCATGTCTGCTTTAATATTAAAGCGATGGTTAAATTCAGCTGGTGTATACGCAATATCATAATCCGCGTTGACTAAACGGCCCTTTTCATCCAGTCCGACATCAATCGCAACCGGATTTCTTTGTTTTGGTAAAGCTTGTTCAATTTCTGCCTTATGCTTGATCCATAGAGCCTTGAATGCCTCATCATCAACAAACTGGTTTTGATCATAAGCAGCAAAAGTTTGTTTCAAGGCAGCTTGACGAGCTTTAATCTGAGTTTTTTCGGTATTTACAGCACTCCGATCAAGCACATCAATACCGTAAATTTGACAGTAATTAATATCACCTAAGGCAACGGAACTTTTTTGAGACTGTAATTCGACACACTGATCTTCTGTAAGTGAAGCCACTTCTTCATCTTGTGTGACTTCTTCAGCATCTGCTACAGCAACATCTTCGGCTTGGGCCGTATCAGAAGCATCCTCTTCGGCTGCCCCAGCTTGAGCTGCACTTGATCGGTCTTCATCACCATATTCAGAATCTAAAGCATTACCGAAATGAGCATTAATAAGTGAATAAAGTTGCTGGCTAACTGCTGCTGCATCTTCTGAAGAAACTTTCTGCCCATCAGCATTACCCTCTTTACTCTTCGCTTCCGAAGCAGCTAATTCAGTTGCTATAGTTTCGGCAATCTTTTCTTCATCAAAACCAAAAACATTTTTTTGCAAATATTTAGCATTGACCTGACTATAGAGCTCTGATTGTAGCAATAACGCTTCAACCGTATCTTTTAAACGAATTTTTTCTACAATTCCCGCTTTACGCTCAGCGTCACTAACTGATAAACGCTGTAAATTTTGTAGTTCAGCCAAACGATAAGATACAGCGCCAGAAGCTTTCGCATATTCAACGAATTTCTGCATATCGACATTCGTAAACAGATTTTTATACTTTGAAAAATCGACATACGCTAAATTATTTTGATTATCTTTATTGACCAGATAAGGCATTAATCCGAAATAGTTAACGTAAAATTTATAATCCTTCAGATCAAGTACCATTGGCAATTTTGCCTGTACCAAAAGTGTCGGCTTTTCATACCTTGCTGTAAGGTTTAAAGACCCCATTTTTTGACGATAATGAACCGAACCATCGTAACTAAATTGAAGATCATTTAATAAATTAATTAATACGGCGTTTACTTTTTCTGAGCGTGATTCACCAGAAATGCCTGAATCCGCTTGCTCATTTGCAATTGCGGCATACAGGGCCTGCTTCTGTTTTTTATTCAAATTAATTTTTTGTTCACGTAAATATTGATCTACTTTTTTTTGCACTGCAGCATCTAGCTGCACTGTTTTTTCTACATTATTTATTTTTTTTGACTGATTTGGATCAACACTAACTTTAAAATGCCCACGATAGTCATAGCTTGGGTATTCATATATTGCATTCATACCCTGAATGACTTTTTGATCTAACTGAGTAGATGCTACCGATGGACGTAGGTTATGCTGCGCACAAGCGGTCAAACCCAAACTAAATAAACATAAACTGAGATATTTTAAATGCATAACCTTTTTTAAAACCTTATCGCTTTATCTTTTTAACAAAACTTGCTAAAAATAAGAAAATTAGTTGTTTTTTCACATAAAAGTATAAGTCCTGAATGTAGCAGAAATTATAATTTCAGGTGTATTTATTTTCGACAAAATTCGCTTTTCTGACATTTCTTTCGGGTGCGATTAACATTGTATTTTTATCATGTGAGTGAATAATCAAATCATCGATACAGATAATCCCACAATGATTCAAAATTAGGATTAAAGCCATGCCAGCATATAAAGCCCCGCTACACGATATCCGCTTCTTAATGAATGAAGTACTAGATTACCCTGCTCACTATAAAACTTTATCAAATGGTGAAAATGCAGATCCAGATACTGTTGATATGATTCTTGAAGGTGCGGCAGATTATTGTGAAAACGTATTGTCGCCACTTAACCAATCTGGTGATGAAGAAGGTTGCCATTTTGACAACGGCGAAGTAACTACTCCTAAAGGCTTTAAAGAAGCTTATGACCAATTCGTAATGGGCGGTTGGCAAGGTCTTTCTTACCCAGAAGAATTTGGTGGTCAAGGCCTTCCAATGTCTTTAAACCTGATTAAATCAGAAATGATGGGTACTGCAAACTGGTCATTTACCATGTACCCAGGTTTAAGTTCTGGTTGTATGAACACTATTTTGCAATTCGGTACTGATGAGCAAAAACAAACATATATGCCTAAGCTTGTTGAAGGCACTTGGAGCGGCACAATGTGCTTAACCGAACCTCAATGTGGTACAGACTTAGGTCAGGTAAAAACTAAAGCTGAACCTCAAGCAGACGGTAGTTACAAAATCACCGGTACAAAAATCTTCATTTCTGCCGGTGAACATGATTTAACTGAAAACATCATTCACATCGTACTTGCACGCCTTCCGGATGCACCTGCTGGTACTCGCGGTATATCATTATTCATCGTACCAAAATTCATGCCTACAGCTGATGGCGGTGTTGGTGAGCGTAATACAGTCGCTTGTGGTTCAATCGAACACAAAATGGGGATCCGCGCATCTGCAACTGCGGTACTCAACTTTGATAATGCAACTGGTTATTTAATCGGTGAAGTGAACAAAGGCCTACATGCAATGTTTACCTTCATGAATACAGCACGTATTGGTACTGCTGTTCAAGGTATTGCACACGCTGAGTTATCTTTCCAAGGCGCATTACCATATGCCAAAGATCGTATGTCAATGCGTGCGCTTTCTGGTAAAAAAGATCCAGATAAAGTTGCTGATGCAATCATTCACCATGCAGACGTACGCCGTATGTTATTAACTCAAAAAGCAATCGCTGAAGGCGGTCGCTCTATGATTTATTACGCTGCTCAAATCGCTGACAAAATGACAGACGCTTTAGCACGTGGCGACCAAGCTGCTTTTGAAGACTACGATGATAAACTTGGTTTCTATACACCAATTTTAAAAGGTTTCTTAACTGAACTTGGTTTAGAAGCTGCTAACCATGGTATGCAAGTTTACGGTGGCCATGGCTACATTAAAGAATGGGGTATGGAGCAAATCGCACGTGATGCACGTATTGCGACCTTGTATGAAGGAACAACTGGTGTTCAAGCACTCGACTTGATTGGTCGTAAAGTGTTGTTAAGTTCAAAAGGTAAAGTAGTTCGTGAATACACTGCTGAAATCTTAAAATTCTGTGCTGCACATGCACGTAATAAATATTTACGTCGTTTTGCATGGGACTTAACTAAGCTTTGTGCTCAATGGAACACTTTAACAGTTCGTATCATGCTTGCTGCACGTAAAGACCGCGACATCGTATCTTCTGCTTCTGTAGATTTCTTGATGTTCTCAGGCTACGTGATGATGGCTTATTTCTGGGCTCAACAAGCTGTGGTTGCTTCTGAAAAATTAGAAGCAGGTAACGGCCAAGAAACTGCTGAGTTCTATAAAGCAAAAATCAAAGTTGCTGATTTCTACTTTGACCGTTTATTGCCACGCGCTCAAGGTCATGCAGAATCAATGGTGACTACATCTCGCACATTAACATCATTACCAGTTGAACACTTTAGCTTCGACTACTAATGATTTTTAAGTCATAAAATAAAAAGAGCGCAATTTAATATTGCGCTCTTTTTTATATTTATCGGATATCTATTCTTTAGTTAAAACATAAGCCCGATTTGGAACAAAATAGTTTTGCTCTAAAAATTCACGATTTTTTCCATAGTCGCTATAAAGTAATTTTTCTAAATTTGTGACCAATCTTTTATTTGAATCAATATTAAAATAAAAATTAACTTTAGATAATGGACATTGAATCGTTAACTCACGCTCTTTTTCATCCACTTTCCAATTTAGAGTAGGACATAATTGATTTACAGCGGCACTTTTAGCCCCGTCTTTACTTCCCACACGACCAAAATGAACAACATTCCAATAAGCCGACCCATTTGGTAATAAATTTAAAATGTACTCTGCTTCGCCTGATTCACAATCAGCAAAAGCATCCTCGCATGAAATACGAGTATGATATCGCCCTACATATTGCAATGAGGCTGCGTTTAATTTTTGGGTTTGATCTGAGGTATCTTCAGGTAAGAAAGTTCGTCCAGCGACATAATCCAATGTTTTTATAGATGTACTACTTTTTATTAAGTTTTCTTCATGATTAGAACTAGAACTTGTAGTCGAGTGATCTTTTGAATTGGTATGGTTTATATCGCAAGCACTCAGTGTCATGCACATCGCAGCCACTACAACCACATGCTTAACTGAAAAACGAGACCACTTCAAAGACATATACATTATTCACAGATAACAGCAACAGCTCTATTTACACTTCAAATCAAGTATTAGCTGATTGCCGCTTTAAACTCTTAAGCCCTGAAAAGGTGCATTTTAGTAGATGTTGGTTTCGTTCCTTTCAATCCTTTACATATTTTAACTATTTTACTTTTTAAAGGACTTTAAACCCGTTATTTCATCTCCATATTTTTATTAAGCAAGAGCAATAGCTTCTTGTAACTTTTATCTTTAAGGAGAATTAGATGGCCAGTTCTGGTTTATATCGCTCGAACCGACACAGCATGATCGCCGGTGTAATGGGTGGTATTGCTGAACGTTTTGGTTGGAACGTAACTTTACTACGTGTCATTTTTGTTTTGATCTCAATTATGAGTGCTGCCTTTCCAGGAATTTTAGTTTATCTGGTTTTATGGTTAGTGATTCCGAAAAAACAGCCAGAACATATTGAAGGCTATCGACAATCCGTCCGAACAGTAAATGAAGAACAAGTACGTTAATTCATAACTTTGGTCGCTACGGTTGCATCCCCTAATCAACCGTAGCTTTTTTTATTCTAAAAATTATAACTTTCGATTTAACTGTTGCTGTAATGCAGCAATCATATCTGCACGGCTAATCATTCCTATAAGCTTACGATCTTCAACAACAGGAATGTAATTAAAAGACTTTTCAACAAAGTATGGCACTAAATCTTGAATAGGTTGAGTTGGCAGTACGGTAACCACTCGACGGCTCATAATTTGTTTTACATAATGCTGCCAAGAATTCCTCGGGTGGGCTGCACCTTTAAACCACTCTACGACTTCATATAACGCTAAAGTTCCGACCAAATGGTTTTCTGCATTTACTACAGGTAGGCTCATTAAGTTCACTTGTTTAAACTTATCGAGTGCCTGATGAATATCATCATCTTCATGTAGTTTAATCACATCACGGCTCATAATATCCTGACAGATATATTGATTTACCATACGCTCATTGGCATGCTCCTGAGCTTCTAAAATGATTTTTTCTAAGTCGTATTGGCTAATATCTAAAAGTTCAGTGTGATGGCCTAATGCATACTCAATATCTTTCGGCTGAATTGATACTTTTTGAGTTGGCGTTGGGTCCTTACTTCGCTCATTTAAATGAGCAGTCACTGGATAATGTCGCCCAATCAATCGATTAAAGAAAACAGCAACCCCAAGTAGAAGTAACGAGTTGAGTAAAACTGGATAAAAAATAAAATAAAAGCCTAATTTATGAATTGCAGCACCGCCCAACACAGCCGTAATTGCGACTGCACCACTCGGTGGGTGCAAAGAGTCGGTGGTCATCATTAAAAATATAGCAAAACCCACAGCCACACTAAAAGCCGTGGTTAAATCAGGAATCCACTGTGCACAGGCAACGCCAATTATGCCGGCTAAGGTATTACCAACAATTACATTCCATGGTTGAGCTAAGGGACTAGTCGGCACAGCAAAAAGAAGAACAGATGAGGCACCCATTGGGGCGATGTACCATGCATTAATTCCACCGAGAACATACCAGCTAATTAAGGAGGAAATTGCTAAACCACACAACGCTCCAATACCGCAAAGTAACCGTTCTTTTAAGGGTAAAACCTTAAAATTTGGCTTTAAAATCTGTAACCATTCTCGCTGTATAACACTCACAGTACACCTTAGGGGATATGCCGTCATTTATAACGGGCAAAAGTATACGCCCAAAGCCACATAAAGTGCATTTAAATTATACCTTTCAACAGTAAGAAAACTGGCTGAACTATTTTTTATGATTTTAAAACTTTAATATTCCATAAATTTTTCATTTAAATAGCGCCAATACCGCTTCGGCAAATATTGCACATGAAGTTTTATATTCTGGCGTTCAGTAATATTTACGCTGTTAAAATAATCCTTCCAAAGCTGATCATATAAAACTTCCTGCTCATCAAGCTCAAGCTGAAAGCTTTGACTCATCCCATTTTTTAAATTGCGGTCAACCTCAGAGGCTTCGAGTGAAACTTCATGTATTTCACATAAATCATAATAAAGCCCGAACTTGCGTTGCTCGTCATAAATAAGCCAACGCTGATCTTGATAGCGCCGTTTAAAATGTGGCTGAATAAGCGGTAAAACATTAAAATCAGGACGTACTAAACTTAAAAAAAGCTCATCTTTGGTTTTCTTAAACCGAATAAAAGCTTCCATCCGATGCTTCTCTCGCCCGACCTTTTTCGTCCACTGTGCAATCGCTAAAACACTTGGATTTGAATAATCTTTTTCTATAGAAACATGGCTAGTAAACACATAAATACAGTAATTAAATAAATGCTGATAGGCATCTAAAGATTCAGATAAAGAGGCAAAATAAAATTGTTTTAACGAAGAAGATGAAAGCTTTTTTTGTAGCGCAGACCACACACGCTCAGCATGCTGCTCGTTATTTGCAACCTCAATTTTATCGGCAAATAAGCCATGTTGAGCTGCATCATTCAGATGGAGCCTGACCTGTAATTCTTTAAATTGAAAAGCACGAAACACACAGCTCAGCAACCCAACCATCGAACCATCAAAATAGTAAGCTACTTCATCATTAAACATGACTAAAACCCAAGGCTTAATTGTGGCGAGAGTTGCTGCACATATTTCGAAGATCCCTGCGTTAAAATCTCCTGCCGAACAAAACTTGAGGATAATTCTTTCTGGAATTTTGGACTGTCTTCACAGCGAATAAAGAATTTTGCACGTTGGTAAGCCACGCCTAGTTTTTTAAGTAAATCGATATGAATTTTTCCAAAACGGCGAGCCTGCACAATTTTCTTAGCCGATTTCACGCCAATACCCGGTACACGCAAAATCATTTGGTAATCGGCACGATTTAAATCTACTGGAAACTGTTCAGGATGCCTTAAAGCCCAGCTTAATTTCGGGTCTACATCAAGGTCTAAGTTTGGGTGTTTTTCATTGACGATTTCATTGACTTCAAAACCGTAAAAACGCATCAGCCAATCGCTTTGATAGAGTCGGTTTTCACGAAGCAACGGAGGTGCTGAACCAACGGCGGGCAAGTAATTATTTTCAGTATTAATTGGGATATAACCCGAAAAATAGACACGTTTGAGTTTAAATTCTTTATAGTGCTTGTCTGCCATAAACAAGACATCTTGGTCTGACTCTTGATGGGCCCCCACTACCATTTGTGTGGTCTGCCCTGCTGGCACATATTTCGGCACATGCTTAATGACTTGTCGCTCATCTTTAAGCTGAATGAGCCTGTCACGGACCAAACCTAAATCTTTTTGCACTTCCTGATGTGATTTTTCTGGTGCAAAAGTTTTTAGCCCAATTTCGGTCGGCATCTCTAAATTAATACTCATCCGGTCAGCATATAAACCTGCTTCATGAATCAGTTCAGGCGATGCTCCCGGAATAGTTTTAAGATGAATATAACCATTAAAGTTTTCTTCAAGACGCAACTTCTTTACGACTTGAAGCATACGCTCCATCGTGTGATCTGCCGATTTAAAAATACCCGAGCTTAAAAATAAGCCTTCAATATAATTACGGCGGTAAAAATTAATGGTTAAGTCTACGACCTCTTGCACCGTAAATGCTGCACGCTGGACGTCATTAGAACGACGTGAAACGCAATAGGCGCAGTCAAAAATACAAACATTACTAAATAGAATTTTTAAGAGAGATACACAGCGGCCATCTTCAGTATAGCTATGGCAAATACCCGAATGGCTGGCATCTCCCAAACCTTTATCTTTATTTTTACGGTCACTGCCACTTGATGAACAAGACACATCATATTTAGCAGCATCAGCAAGAATCTGTAGTTTTTCCCGAATGCGATCAGACATATCAAACGACTCATTTATGGCATCGTTTAAAAAATATCATTTTGCATTCTTAAATTTAATCCAGTGAAGTACGCTCGGCGTCATGAGGTGACGTTTAAAATAATCCGTCTTAATTAACGTATTCTTCTAGTTGCTTTACACGCTCGGCATACTCTTGCATTGGGCAATATGAATACATCGGTGAACCAATGTATGAGCCTGTATTATTACACTCCTGATCTACATAAGCTTTCCAAAGTCGCTGAGATTTTAGGATATCTTGGTAACGTTCTGGCTGTTTGTATTCTTCGCTTTGTGTGCGAATTTGATCAATCAGAGCAACTATTTTTTCTTCATAAATCTTTTTAGCTTGTTCAGAACAGCTATGCACAACCATATTGTTAATACTCTCAAGCTGCATTTCTTTAATGGTCTGCTCTACACATTGGTTATACTCGTCTTGCTCATCAGCATCAGTCTGCGCATATAACCATGGACTACAGAAAAGACTGGATAAAACAATAAGTTTGCAGCAAAATTTCAGCATAATTTATTCTCAATTCTATAATTTTTAATATGCTTCAATATAACAAAAAAATGATTATTCGCGCACTTGCGCTAGCCCCCATCCCTTTGTTGAGTATATCTGCCTTAGGAATAATCATCTTCAATACGGAATTTAATCTTTATTCGGTTGCAGTTATTTTTCTAGCCCATTTCTTATTTTATTTACTTTTTTATGGCCTTCTGGTTATTCCTTTCGCATATATCACTTCATATTTTCTCGCGCGTAAAAATCGTTTAAATCTGATAAGTATTTTTATCTGCGCAACTGTCATCTGGATTTTGATTAGCCCTATTACGCGCTTAATTTTTGTCGGTTCATTCCCTTCTCCTTGGTGGCATATTTATAAGATCTATAGTTTTTATCTTATGATTTTATTTACCAGCTTTTGTTACTGGTTAGGCTTGGAATGGCTGAGGCGAAAACAAATCGGCTAAACACATATTCCTGTGATTAAGCCTTTGCCACTCCCCCACAAAATCCTTATACTTAGTGGCAATTTTTCTCATAAATTCGTGGATGCTACATGAGTCGCGCCATCTCGCACATTGATACATTTCAGGGCTTAATTCTTGCCCTACAAAACTATTGGGCCGAACAAGGCTGCGTCGTACTACAACCGTACGACATGGAAATGGGCGCTGGAACATTCCACACCGCAACATTCTTACGCGCTTTAGGGCCTGAAACTTGGAATGCTGCATACGTTCAACCTTCACGTCGTCCAAAAGATGGCCGCTATGGTGAAAACCCGAACCGTTTGCAACACTACTATCAGTTCCAAGTGGTACTTAAGCCAAATCCAGACAATATCCAACAGCTTTATCTCGATTCTTTAAAAGCAATCGGGATTGATACGCTTACTCACGACATTCGTTTCGTAGAAGACAACTGGGAGTCTCCAACGCTAGGTGCTTGGGGCTTAGGTTGGGAAGTTTGGCTTAACGGTATGGAAGTAACTCAGTTCACTTACTTCCAACAAGTCGGTGGTGTTGAATGTTACCCAGTAACAGGTGAAATCACTTACGGTTTAGAACGTCTTGCGATGTACCTACAAGGTGTTGACTCGGTTTATGACCTTGTTTGGACTAAAGGCCAATTCGGCACGGTAACTTACGGCGACGTCTTCCATCAAAATGAAGTTGAGCAATCGACTTATAACTTTGAATACGCTCCAGTTGAAAAACTATTTGAACTGTTTGATTTTTACGAATCAGAAGCAAACCGTTTAATTGAAGCAAAACTTTCTCTTCCTGCTTATGAGCAAGTGGTTAAAGCGTCTCATACCTTTAACTTACTTGATGCACGTGGCGCAATTTCTGTGACTGAGCGTCAACGTTACATTTTACGTGTACGTACTTTAGCGCGTGCTATTGCACAAAGTTATGTACAAGCACGTGCAGAGCTTGGCTTCCCAATGGCAGAACCACACTTGCGTGATGAAGTATTGGCACAGCTAAAAGCACAAGCTGAAAGTGAAGCAGCAAAGGCGGAGAAAAACTAATGAGCAAACATACTGTTTTATTCGAACTTGGCTGTGAAGAGCTTCCACCAAAAAGCTTAAAAACTTTACGTGATGCATTACAGGCAGAAACGGTAAAAGGTTTAAAAGATGCGGGCTTAAACTTCGTATCAATTGAAGCTTATGCAGCCCCACGTCGTTTAGCGCTTAAAATTGTTGATATCGATGCTGCTCAAGCTGATACACAAAAACGTTTTGATGGTCCTGCAGTTCAAGCAGCTTACGATGCGGAAGGCAAACCAACTAAAGCACTTGAAGGCTTTATGCGTGGTCAAGGTATTACTGTAGACCAGCTTTCTACATTCCAAGCAGGTAAAGTTGAAAAAGTTTGCTATTTAAAAGATGTAAAAGGTCAAAGCCTTGATGCTTTACTTCCACAGATTTTACAAACTGCATTAGACAATTTACCAATTGCTAAACGTATGCGTTCTGCTGCAAGCCGTACCGAATTTGTACGTCCGGTTAAATGGGTTCTTTTACTCAAAGATGACCAAATTGTTGACGCGACTATTCAAGATCATAAAGCTGGCAATGTGACTTATGGTCACCGTTTCCATGCACCTGAAGCTGTGACTTTAGCTCATGCAAATGATTACTTAGCTGCTTTAGAAAAAGCTTACGTTGTTGCGAACTTTGAAAAGCGTAAAGCAACTATTCAAGAACAAGTGAAAAAGCTAGCTGATGAAGTGAACGCAACTGCAATTGTTCCAGCTGACTTACTTGATGAAGTAACAAGCCTCGTTGAATGGCCAGTTGCTCTTCGTGCAAACTTTGAAGAGCGCTTCCTTGCTGTTCCTCAAGAAGCACTCATTACGACGATGCAAGACAACCAGAAATATTTCTGCTTGATCAATAGCGAAGGTAAATTACAGCCTTATTTCATTACTGTTTCAAACATTGAGTCTAAAGATCCGACTCAAATTATTGAAGGTAACGAAAAAGTTGTTCGCCCTCGTTTGTCTGATGCTGAGTTCTTCTTCTTACAAGATCAAAAGCAACCGCTTGCATCTCGTAAAGAAAAATTAGCAAACATGGTATTCCAAGCACAACTCGGTACGCTTTGGGACAAATCAACACGTATTGCAAAACTTGCTGTTGCATTATCTTCAATCACTGGTGCAAACCCAGCCGATGCTGAAAAAGCTGCATTACTTGCTAAATGCGACTTAACCTCTGAGCTTGTTGGTGAATTCCCAGAACTTCAAGGTATTGCAGGTACTTACTACGCGCGTATTGAAGGTGAAAACACTGAAGTTTCTGAAGCTTTAGGTGAGCAATATTTACCAAAATTTGCTGGCGATGTTTTACCAAAAACCAAAACAGGTACAACCATTGCTCTTGCTGACCGTTTAGATACGCTGGTTGGTATTTTCGGTATTGGACAAGCGCCTACAGGTTCTAAAGACCCGTTTGCTCTTCGTCGTTCAGCAATTGGTATCTTACGTTTAATCATTGAAAATGAATTAGATGTAACGATTGAAGAATTAGTGAATCTTGCACTTCAAGGTTATGGCGATATCGTTAAAGACCACGATAAAACTCGTGCTGATGCTGTTGCATTCTTGGAAGGTCGTTACCGTGCTAAGTACGAAGACCAAGGTGTTGCTGTTGACGTACTTCAAGCCGTTCAAGCTCTTGCACCAAAATCTCCACTTGATTTTGACAAGCGTGTAAATGCTGTTAACCACTTCCGTACACTACCTGAAGCTGCTGCACTTGCTGCTGCGAACAAACGTGTTGCTAATATTCTTGCCAAAGAAGCAACACCTGAAGGTTCTGTAGTTGAAGCGAACTTAGTTGAAGACGCTGAAAAAGCATTATTTGCTGAGCTTCAAGCAGTGACACCTGTGGTTGAGCCATTACTTGCAGCAAAAGACTACACTGCTGCCCTTTCTAAGCTTGCAGCACTTCGCGCGCCGATTGATGCATTCTTTGATGGCGTAATGGTAATGGCAGATGATGCTGACCTAAAAGCAAACCGTTTACGTTTATTGGCTCAGTTACGTAACTTGTTTACTGCTGTAGCTGATGTGAGTGTGTTGCAGGGTTAAAATTATATAAAAATTAATTTTTGTATAATTAAGCTTTAATAAAAACCATGTTTTCACTCTAGTTGGAAACATGGTTTTTTATTGAAGAATTTCATTCAATATAATTATAAATGATTATTTTACGTTCAATTAATAAATAAGAATTATTTACTTCCTTCACTTTTTATCCACAATTCAATAAACTAAAACAAATAATTACCAAACTTAACAAAGTATCATTGCAATGAAAAACTTAAATTTATTACTCATATCAACATTACTATTCACTGGATGTGCAACGACCAAATCGATTCAATATCCAGCAGCGGGTAAACAAACCTCTCTTTCTGTTTCTTCAGAACAACTTTCTTCAATGACTGAATCAGGGGCAGGTGATTACTTTGTAAAGGAAAGCCAAATATTAGTTGGTGATGCAAGTAGTGCTTCAGCCAGTCCAGTTTCTGGAATGTTTGGCCTTATCGGAGTAGGTGTTGCAATGGCAATTGATAAAAATGCAAATAGTTCAGCCATTGAAAAAAGCTCTCTCAATCAACCTATTAAATTTGACCAGTTAATAAATCAAAAAATTAACGATTCTCTCGCCAAAAATAAAGCAGATCCTACTCTAAAACTTCTAAGTTTAAATCAGGCATCTGAAATTAAAATTGTGCCTTATTCACGCCTTTCTTTCCGTGAAAAGCCAATTGTAAAAGTAAATTTTGGTTTAAAGACCCAATTTAAAAATGCGGCAGACAATAATGCAGATACAAAACGCTTATATCACTATGTAAGCAAAGAACGTATTTCTTTAGCTGAATGGGAAGCTCAAAATAATTTATTATTTATGAAAAAAGCAGATCAAGCATTTAGCGCTCTTAGCCAAGTATTCACTTTAGATTTGCAACATCAATTAAACTTAAAAGCATTTGATGAGAACAAGCAAAAAAACTGTAAAACTAATGCAGATACATCCTTAGTTTCTTTTATCCAAACTCCTGACAATTTATGTGTTGGTGTAGTTAAAACGAGTAAAGGAGATGTATTCGAAAATAGTATTTATATTGTTGAGCAATAATAAATATTAACCAAAAGGTTAGAGAACTACTTAAATTTAAGTAGTTCTCTAATGTAATCAAACAAATTCTTTAATTTCTTCTAAACTTTTCGATGGCTCAAACCACATGAAATCATAATCGGCCACATCATGAATATAGAATGGATCATTTTTCATAATCTCCTCAGCTTCTTGAATCAAAGAGCTTAGAACTAAAATTACCCCACCTACTCTATTTTCTCGGCGCCCCGATGCCAGAAATTTCTTTTGCTCATAGTAATGATCTAAAAATGCAATATGTTCTTTCAATACAGCATCAACTTCGGCTAATGGTTTTTTTATAGGTCAAGGTAACAACAATCATCTTATTCTCTTAAAGCAAGTAGCGTATGACATAGCATTAGTCTATAGATAGTTTAATGATCTATAGATTATTCGATAGTACGCCTATTCCCCCAATTCATCTACATTAAAACTTTTTATAATAATTTGATATTTTCAAAAAATATCGTTATAAATTAGCAGCTTTTATTAATTAAGATTATATAAATGAAGAAGAATATTTTATTACTTGTTATTTCTATCTTATCCATTGGACAAATGGCCTGTTCTATAAACCCTCATCGGATCAATTTACCAGACACTACCAATCCGCCTGCTATAGAAAAGATTAATTTAGTTGGAATGTCTCGAAATGAATTTCTAAATAAATTCCATCCACCCGTAGTAAGTAGACTCATTGGTGAGAAAAGGATAGATACGATCACTTATTATAAAATTAACAATAAACCAAAAGCATATGGAATGGCTTTATATAATGGCTTAATAGCGAATACAATCGTGTCGACATTACATAATGTAATGCCGAGTGAATTATCGCTGGATTCTGTGGACGAAACGGTATCAATCTCAGACTCAGCACTTAACAAAGAGAAAATAGTAATTGAGATTACATATGATTCTTCTAGTCATATTGAAAAAGTCGAATAATTTAATTTTTGGCTATAACCAAACTTTTTTAAAGTAAAATCAATAAAAGTAAATTCTAAAAACTATTTCAGTATGCTGATTTAAATGAATTTTTTAATAAAATTAATATTTTCATTTTTAAATCAGCACTCAATAACTACCACATTATTATTTACTCAGCTTGGTAAAAGAATTATTTTTTCCAATTCATCCACACCAAACTCCCTACAATAATCACTCCACCAAGCAGCACCATCATTGACGGTTTTTCATTTAAGAAAACAACTGCCAAACTCATTGCGACAATGGGCGAACAATATAAAAAATTCGATGCAATCGTTAACGACATATTTTTAAGTACATAACCCCAAAGCACATAAGCCATCGCACTTGGGAAAATACCTAGCAAGACAACCGACATATTGGCTTGCCAAGTAGCATGTAAAATTTCATGGGGTAAATGAGCACTATAAAATAGTAAAGGAATGGTTCCGAACCAGATGATGTAGCACATCATGCTCAAAGCATCATAATTTAAAGCAAATTTCTTATATAAATTAAAGTACAGACCCCACGCAATTGCTGCTAACACAATCAATAAACTATAAGGGCTCGGTACACCAAAACCATGATCTCCACTAACCACCAACACGGCGCCGCAAAGTCCCAGCAAAATACACAACCACTGTTTAAAACTGATTTTTTCTTTAAAAAGCAAAGCTGAAATAATAAAGGTAAATAGCGGAATGGATTGACTCAAAATACTAGATGCGACTGCAGTTACATATTGCTGCCCTGTATTTATAAGTAAGTGATGTAGCGTTACAGAGAAAAAACCTAATACAGCAAGCGCAGGAGCATCTTTCCAA
Source organism: Acinetobacter sp. LT1 (assembly GCF_059800965.1). Taxonomy (NCBI): domain Bacteria; kingdom Pseudomonadati; phylum Pseudomonadota; class Gammaproteobacteria; order Moraxellales; family Moraxellaceae; genus Acinetobacter; species Acinetobacter sp. LT1. The sequence goes on along the minus strand of NZ_JBBAXE010000004.1, from coordinate 170,516 downwards.
TTTAAAGGCTGAATGCCTTTTTTTATGACCAAAAGCAGTAAAAAAAACGATGCAATCAAAAAGCGAAGCAAGGCAATGTGCTGCGGTGTATATGAATGCAAAGCACTATGTACACCAATAGGTGAATAGCCCCAACAAAAGACAGTCACAGCAATATATAAATAGAGCTTAAATGCGGGAGGCTGGGTTTCGGCAGCAAGAGAAATTGCCATGTTAAATCTGCACTAATGAAATGGAACTCTTTCATCATATGCGCATGGATAGTTGAATAAAATTAACTTATATTGAGTTTAATATTCATTAAAAGTGAATGATAAAACATGGATATCGCTCAGTTAAAAATGTTCCAAACTGTGGTTGAATGCGGAACAATGGCAAAGGCATCAATGCAACTGCATTGTGTACCATCCAATATCACAACGCGTATTAAACAACTCGAAGAAGAACTAGGCACACCGCTGTTTTATCGTGAAGGTAAAGCTTTAAAACTCACCCCATCAGGAGAAATTTTCCTAAATTATTGCCATAAAATTTTAGCGTTATGTGATGAGGCAAAACGTAGTATTCACCCTGATGCACCGCCCTCTGGCCCACTCAGAATTGGTGCAATTGAATCTTCTGCTACCACTCGTCTGCCAAACTTGCTTGCGAAATATCATCAACGTTTTCCAGAAGTTTCTATTCAAATTATTACTGGCACATGGAAACAGCTATTAGTCGATATTTCTCAGCATAAACTTGATGGGGCAATTGTCGCGGGTAATATTGAGTTTCCGATGCTCAATAAGCTCGGTATTTACCAAGAAGATATGGTCTTAATCGCATCTCACTCTTTGGGAGAAATTCATTGCCAAGAAGACCTGATAGGTAAAGAAATTTTTATGTGGACGGAAGGCTGTCCTTACCGTGCAGCCCTTGAAGAATGGCTTAAACTGAAGAATATCTCTCTTCCCATCACCAGCATTACCAGCTATGCCACGATTATTGGCTGTGTCAGTGCAGGTTCAGGGGTGGCTCTGGTGCCCAAGAGCATTTATGAGCAATATAAAAATTTGGCCCATATTCATAGTTATAAATTTGAATATCTTGCCTTTATGCAAAATCACTTTTTCTGGCATAAAAATGTGAGCAACCATAAAGCCAGAGACATGTTTATAGAATTGATTAAGACTGAATTTAGCTTATGAATCATTGCAGTGATTGGTTTAGCGCTATTAAATGATGATTTATCGTAATCAAATCGTATGGGTTTTATCTCATTGCAGTACAAGCTTTATTTTTAACAGTAAGATCACCACTTCATCTTTTGATTCTGGTTGGGGAGATTGATCCATATGAAAACCTTACAAGTGTTATGCGTTGCAAGTTCTATATTGGCTTCATCAACCTTATTTGCAGAAACAACACAGCCACAACAAGTTGTTGAAACGACACCTAAAACACAACCTTATGGTGACAATCCTAGCTTAGGGCGCGTACTGTTGTATAAAACAGGCAAAGGCATACAAAATTTAGGAAACTCTATTCAAGGTGCTTCTGAAAAGACATCGAATAAAATTAGTGAGAAATGGCAAAACACCAAAGAATTTACTGCTGAAAAAGCAGAAGTCGTTCAACAAAAAGCAGATACAGCCAAAGTATTTACTGAACAGAAAATAGAGCAAGCCAAACAAAATATTACCAGTAGCCGAAATGGTGAAAATATTCCGATTGAGCAAGGTGAATTAAGTAAATCGAGCACAACAGCTAACTAATTTTTTGGATAGCGCGATAACTCCGCGCGCTTATAAACACAGATATTCATCTAGAAATAATGTCATTAACTATAAGAAAGCTAGGAATCTACCCTATGAATAGTCAAAAACTTCTCTTTTCAACGCTATGCTGCTTGGCATTAACTGCATGTGCAACTTCAGCACCTATCTCTTCTTATTCTCAGGCACAAGTTTTAGAGCAAGATACGAATATTGAAGCTTATCCATCAACTACTGGTAATGTAGCCAAACTCATTAAACAAGATAAACAGGCTTGTATGATTGAATTTACTGGCTATTTAGGGGGCGGACATGTAACTGAGCACTGGACTTTTAATAATAATGGTCTGCTTTCAGCGACCTCATCGACTATGCAGTATCCTGATGAATCAGGCATATTAAATCAGGCAACCAACTCTACAACCAAAAGCTCAACGACTTTTAATATTCAAGATCCAGAAATTCAAAATAATTTCAAAAAACTCCAAAGCAACTTTAATCCAGCGAATCTAGCAAAGTGTAATTAATACTTTTTTCATAAAAAGCCCGTTGCAGAAGTTACCCTTTGCAACGGGTTATAGCCATTTATAAATTTCTTGGACCTAATTTAAAAAATTATAAATAAGCTATTAATTAATGGTTAAACCATTTGTTGCTGCCAGTAAATCAATACGTGGGAAAACCAAGCCCGTTCTTGAATCAGTAATTGGTTTACCTGTCGTTTTTAAACGGCTGATGGTTTGATCAATACTTTCTGTTGGACTCACGCTATTCGCTCGTAACAAAGCAATTGCACCTGCCACATGTGGTGTCGCTTGAGATGTACCACCCATGGTATAACCACCCGCCGTGATCATTGCTCCAGGCGCTAATAAGGTCACAAGACTGCCACCATTACTAAAGCACGCTACCTTATCTGCCGCTGTTGTTGGGTCCGAACATTTCACAGGGTTCCCCCATGACACACCACCAATATTACTGTCATATACAGCACCAACTCTTACTGCACCAGCAACACAGGCAGGAGATGAAATTCCATCTGAAAATGCATCATTACCTGAAGCGACTACAGGCACCACACCAGCAGCTCGTGCATTGGCAAATGCAGTTCCATAACTGCTATCACTACACTCCGAGGTATATTTAACACCTGGTACGCCAAGGCTCAAATTCACCGCTTTAATATTATAGGTTTGTGCATTATTTACAGCCCAGTTAATCCCTGCGAGGATATCACTATCATAAGCTGTGCTTACCCACTTACCTTGGGATCTGACCTTTCTAAAGACATCTATGCCTATAATTTTGGTCTTGGTAGCAACCTTAGATACGATGCCTGAAACATTACTCCCATGCCCATCATCATCTAAAGCGCCATCATCTGGTGCACTATCAAATGAATAAACCACTCGACATGTGCTTGATGGTGTATTTACTGCCGTACAGCCAAAATCAGAGTGAAGATAATTCACACCTGTATCAATCACTGCCACACTAGAGCCTTCGCCCGTAAAACCATTGGTATTGGCCTGTGGTTGATTAATTAAAGGTAAACTTTCATTGGTCGTAGTCCGGTTAATACGGTTCGGATAAACTGCTTTAACATTTGGATCATTTAATAAAGTCACCAAAGCTTCGCGATTACTAATTCGATAGAAAGCTAAAGGCAAATTATTGTAGTCCCGAAGTACTTGGACACCACCAGCACGGTTAAACCTTGCCTGTATATTCTTTTTATTTGTTGCAATATAACTCCGCCGCTCTAAACCGGAAGGCACACTCACCGAAGGAATATTGTATTCGACGATTAAATCATTCGAATCATTATTGACCAAGGCATCCAAATCGATTTTGCCCTGAAATACTTTTTGTTTTGCTGCTTGATTTAACCGCTGTTTAGCACCTTGAGAATCCAAAGGAAGAGCGGATGCAGTTGTACTTAATATCGTACATAGACCTAATAGAAATAACGTTTTACTTTGCATTATTTTTCTCCGTAGTTTTTCAACTAACAATTTGCTTATTTCGCTTTTATTTCATTTGCTGGATCTTTTTCTGGATCAATCGGTTGAATAGAAAGATCACTTTTTGTGTCATAAAAAGGAACAGAATCAGCTGATACCGATTGAGGATGAGTTGAATGTTGAGATAGATTTTTAGGTTGGGTAGGCTCCTTAAGTTTAGAAAGAAACGAAGATGTATCTGGTTGTGGCGAATTCGACTCATGTAAAGCAGAATTGAACACATCAGATGCACCACTTGTGGGCTTAAGATAGAGAACAACGGCGACCAAGCCGACCAATACAAGAAGGGAAGCAATAATTTTCATCTGTCATATCTCTGTTTTTTTGTTTATAGATATCTATTTTTATTTTTGATTATTCGAAATAAAGTGCTATTTCTTTCAATACATTTCATGTGAAATTTCTATTTCATGAAATGTACAAACCTGAGAAAAGCTAAAGTATCTTTTCCCGAATAATCAAAAATACAGTTCTGCCCTGTACATTTATATTTCTGGCAGAATATGGTTCAAAAAAGTGCTAAAAAAGCACTTCATTCTCATAATAAGCAATAATTATGCCGTTTCCTCTAATAAATAATTAGATTCACATCACATTTAAAGATATAAAGGACAAGTCGAGAAAAACCGAAAGAGAAAAAATTAAAGGATATTTTTTAAAAAAGGAAAGATAAGAGAGCTTAATTAGAATATCTAACAAATAAATGTTCTTTTTCACTTTATTATTAATTTTTATTAATCTTCACAATTTATCCCTAGTCTGTTTACTCAACGTAACACTGTTGTAACATTTTGATGAAGACAGTTCACAAGACTATATTCCCTTGGCTATGATTCGTTTGCGTTTATGAAATACCTCACTAAAAGGGTATATTCTTTGAAGGATATCGCAATGAAAATGATGAAAACAGCTATCGTTACTGCAAGTGTTCTTGCTTCTGCCTCTATTTTTGCACAAAGTGCGGGCGTTAATGCAGGTGCTTCTGCTCAAGTAAATGTACAACCGGGTGGTCTTGTTAGTGGCGTAGCCAACACAGTCAAAAATACTGCTCATAATGTAGGTAGCACAGCAAAGCATGCTGGTCATGTAGCGGCTGACACTACAGTTAAAGCAACAAAAAAAACAACAGGAAAAGTGACTGAACTTTCTTCTAAAGCTGCAAATGGTACAAAACATTTTGCTACCGAAGCTGCGACAGGTACTAAAAATGTAGCAACTAAAGCCGCAACTGGTACTAAACATTTTGCTACCGAAGCAGTAACAGGTACTAAAAATGTAGCGACTAAAGCTGCAAACGGTACTAAAAACTTAGCAGTTGAAGCGAAAGCTGATACAAAAGCAGGTGTTGATGCTGTAAAAGCTAAAGTTGCAGAAAAGCAAGCTGAGCAAAAAGAATTTACTGCTGAAAAACAAGCTAATGCTCAAGCGCATGTAGATGCTGTAAAAACTCGTGTAGCTCAAAACCAAGCTGAGCAAAAAGAGTTTGTAGCTGACACTAAAGCTGATGCTCAAGCAAAATTAAATACAGCTCAACCAGCTCATGGAGTTAACGCTCAAACAGGTGTAAACGTTGGTGTTAATGTTGCTGGTATTAATGCAAATGCAAACGTAAATGCAGGCGCTCAAGCGACTACACAAAAAGCTGAAAAGAAATCTTTTATTAAAGGTCTTTTCGGTAATAACTAATCCGTTATAAATAAAAAAGGGCAATTAATTGCCCTTTTTTATTTCTCAAAAATCAAGTATTCAACTCGCTTCAGTTAAAACTAAGCCCGCACGCAAACCAAGCTTCACATTTGGGTTTGGAAATAAAATCCAGACCTGATCTTGCTCAACAACATAATTACCAGAAGGTTGAGTTGCAATGATTTCACCTTTGGTAAAAGTCGAAAAATTCGGAGCTTCAGCAGATAAATTCATCTGAAAATCTTCATCTTTTTTAATTAAAGAATCAGATACTTTGAAGACCCGAATTTTTGTTTTATTGCGTAGCGGTAAGGCTTGCTCAGAAACTACATTACGAATAACTTCATCAATTGCAGCAAATTGGCTCAAGTCATTTTGCCCAAATGGTAAGGCTTTGCCTAACTCTAAAGTTGCGCTCGCAGCTTTAAAATTCTCACTCGTAAAATGTGTAAACGTTTTACCTGCTGCATTGTGATAAACCAAAGCATCTAAATCGGCTGCTTCAAGACTTGCTGTTAAATCAGCATCATAGCCATGCGTTTGATAGGGAAATAAAGCAAACGTTGGTAACAATGAAGTACGAATTGCTGTGTGTAAATCATAGTGATAGCGTTTAGCATCACTTGCACTTTCTTGAAAGAAATTTGTGACAACTTGCTCTAAAACTTCAGCACGCTTTGATTCTTCAGACACGCCTAGAGTTTTATATCCACCACAAAACATTCGATTTACATCGTCATGCACATAGCGTTTGCCTTGACGCATTGCATAAGGGTTACCCAATACAAGCAGCAACCTCACAGCAAGGTTTAAACGCCCTGCAAATAAATCCGCGCAAAGATGAGATAACAATTCAATTGGTGCTGTTTCATTACCATGCACTCCAGCTGACAGTACGACAGCTTTGTCGTACTGTGCGTTTGGCGTACATTCAAGAAGTCCTTCACCCAACCAGCGCCAAGAAAAATTATTTTGTTTTCCTTCGCGAGTTGTAGGCTGCTCACCTTGTAAGGTTAATGCTAGAAAATCTTGCATGTCACCTCCTCATTATTTTTGGAAAGGATAAACCGAACCTAAACCTAAAATTTTGGTCAGTTCGTCAAGTGCCATACGGCTTTCCATTAACAAATGCGGATCAGCCAAATCTTCTTGTGCTAAACGATCACGATAATGTTTATCTACCCATTGATTGAGTGTGCCAAACAACTGATCGTTCATCAGAACTTTTGGATTTACGGCATTTAACTCAGTTTCGTTTAAAGCTACGCGTAAACGTAGACAAGCTGGACCACCACCGTTACGCATACTTTCACGTAAGTCATATACCTGAATAGCATCAATTGGTGTGCCCATTTGAATCATGTCATTCAAATAGCCCCAGACTGCTGCATTTTGACGAGACTCTTCCGGTACAACAATAGTCATTCCACCATCTGGACGAGTCAAAATTTGGCTATTAAATAAATAGGTTGCTACGGCATCGTCAACGGTAACACGGTTTTCAGGGACTTCAATTGAAATAAAGTCTTCACCGATGCTTGCCATTTTTTGACGAATTTCAGCAAAGGCCTGATCTTGATTTAAAAAGGCATGTTGATGATGGAATAAAACCTGTTGGTTACTTACCGCGATCACATCATTATGGAAAACGCCCTGATCAATTACATCTGGATTTTGCTGAACAAAAACAGTATGTGCATCATCTAAACGGTGCAAACGTGCAATTGCTTCACTTGCCTCACGCGTTTGACGAGCTGGATAACGTTTTGGTCCCGGCAAGCCATTATTTAAATGTTGTTGACCATAAACAAACACCTGAACACCGCGCTTAGCATAATCACCACCTAAGCGGTTGTGATTGGCTGCTCCTTCGTCACCAAACAAAGCTACTTGTGGTAATGCTTCGTGGTGTACAAAGTGGCGTTCATTTTTAAAGATTGCTTGTAAAACTTGGCTTGTAGTTTCAGCTTCAATTGAACGGTGAAACTTATTGTTCAAGTTCGCTGCTGTAAAATGCACGCGCTCATCTTGGCTATCTGCCGAAGGTGAAACGGTAGCCGCATTGGCAGTCCACATTGGAGAAGCTGAACTTAAAGATGACAATAGTTCAGGTGAATGACGCATTGCTTGAGCAACAACGCTAATGTCATCACCTGTAAAACCTAAACGGCGTAACATTGGAACATGTGGACGCTCATGCGGAGCAAGTACACCTTGTTTCATTCCCATGTCAGCCAAGGCTTTCATCTTTAGCAAACCTTGTTTAGCTGCTAATTTTGGATTCGAGGTATTATTACGGTTTTTTGTCGATGCTTCATTACCAAACGACAAACCCGCGTAGTGATGTGTTGGTCCCACTAAACCATCGAAATTTACTTCATATCCTTTCATTTTTTCTTTCCCTAGTGTTTAAGGCAACACAATCCCTGGAGATAATTTTTCTGGTAAGGTTAAGCTGTCACTTTCAAGTGATGCCATTGGCCAAGCACAATAGTCGGCAGCATAAAAAGCACTCGCGCGGTGATTACCTGATGCCCCTACACCACCAAACGGTGCAGCACTTGAAGCGCCAGTTAACGGCTTATTCCAATTCACAATACCGGCACGTGCTTCAATGAGTAAGTCATCAAACAGTTCACGTTTTGGTGAAACCAAACCAACTGACAAGCCAAAACGAGTTGCGTTAGCAATTTTTAATGCTTCATCAAAGTTGTCATAACGTTGAATGGTGGTAAGCGGGCCAAAATATTCTTCATCCGGAATATCTTTCACGCCTGTGACATCAACAATACCCGGAGTAAGTAGAGAACTGTCTTCTTGAGGACGTGTCATGGCTAATAAACTTTTTGCACCCAGCTCAAGTAACTTTTGCTGAGCATTCATCATGTTTGTTGCAGCAACTGACGAGATTACCCCACCCATAAATGGTTGTTGTTCGTCGTTCCAACGGCCAACTTTTAGATTTTTAGCAACTTCAACAAAACGTTGAATAAATGCATCACCTTCAGCACCATTTTTTACCAAGATGCGGCGCGCACATGTACAACGCTGACCTGCCGAAACAAAAGCAGATTGAATAGTGAGATTAACCACAGCATCGACATCAATAATTTCATCAATAATCAATGCATTATTGCCGCCCATTTCAAGCGCAAGGATTTTCTCAGGAGCACCCGCCATTTGCTTATGCAAGTGATAACCTGTGTTTGCACTTCCGGTAAACAATAAACCATCAATTTCATGTGAGGCAGCTAGCGCTTCACCAGTGGTACGACCACCTTGCACCAAGTTCATCACACCATTTGGCAAACCAGCTTGCTGCCAAAGTTTTACAGTTTCTTCAGCAGTCCAAGGTGTTAATTCGCTTGGTTTAAATACCACAGTATTACCTGCCAATAATGCAGGAACAATATGCCCATTTGGTAAATGGCCCGGGAAGTTATATGGACCGAAAACTGCAAGCACACCATGTGGACGGTGACGTAAAGATGCTACGCCATCGGCCATTTCAGTTGAGCTTTCACCTGTACGCTGATGATAAGCACGGATTGAAATTGCAACTTTGCCAATCATTGATTGAACTTCAGTTAACGTTTCCCAAAATGGCTTACTGGTTTCTTGGCTAATGACTTCTGCTAAATGCTTTTTATTTTCTTCAAGCAAAGCGGCAAATTTTTCAACAATCGCTACACGCTCTGCAAGTGGTAAACGCGCCCAAGCTGGAAACGCAGTACGCGCTGCCTGACAAGCTTGTTCTACATCAGTAGCAGTAGCCTCGGCACCTGACCATACAGTTTGGTTATCAACAGGATTTGTTTTCTCAAATGTTGCGCCGCTGCCTTGTAACCAGACACCGTTTATAAATAAAGAGTTTGACATCAGGATACTTCCATTGGATTTAGTGATAACACACGAACAACGTGACCTTCTTGTACACCGAGTTTTTCAGCTTGTTCATGTGTTAAATTTATTGTGTTATCAACAAGATCAAGCTTTAACAACATTGCCTTATAGTCATGATAATTATCATTGGCAATGAGATATTGGGTCTTACCGACCGCAGCTTCACTTGTAATTTTGACGTTTAGTAACTGACTTTCTTTTACTGCTCGCAATTCATCAATATTGGCTTCAATGGTTGGACCCGCATCAAAAATATCGACATATCCTTGATAGCGTAAGCCTTCCGACTCAAGCACATGATAAGCAGGTAAAGTTTGTGGATGCATTTTTCCAATCACCTCTTGCGCATCTTTTGGCAAGAGATCTACATAGACTGGGAAACGTGGCATAAGCTCTGCAATAAACACTTTTTGCCCAATTCCACTTAAATAGTCTGCTGTTGAAAAATCCATATTAAAGAAATGGTGACCAATCGCATCCCAAAATGGAGAACATCCATTTTCGTCCGAGAAACCACGCATTTCAGCAATTAACTTTTTCTCGAAATATTGCTTAAAGGCAGCGATAAACATAAAACGGATTTTCGATAAGAATTTACCGTTTTGGTTTTCACGACGCTCTGGATCTAAAAATAGTGTACAGAGTTCGCTACTACCTGTTCTGTCATTACTTAAAAATAAAGTAGGTAATGACTTATAGACATTTAATGCTTTTGAAGCGTGTACTTGAGTACCAACATGAAAGTTGTACCAAGGTTCAATGAGCCCTACAGCAACTTCAATTGCACTTAATCCAATAACACGTTGAGCTTCTGTATCTTCAAGAACAAATAAATAACCTTGTTCACTTTTATGGACATTGCCATTTAAAGTATTGCGAGTACGTGAAATTCGAGCCGAAAGTGTATCCATATTTTGCGGCAAGGAAGTCAGGCCTACACCCGACTTACCTGCTAATTTATAAATATCTTCAAGGTCTCGAAACTCGGCATGACGGACGATCATCATGGCTAGCTTTCCTTTTTTTTATTTAGCCAACTTTGCCAATGCGCGTTTTAAACGAGCAATTCCTTCATCAATATCTTGTTCAGGAATAATTAGAGACGGTGTAAAACGAACCACGTTTGGTCCCGCGATTAAAGCAAGCAAACCTTCTTCGCCCGCCCAAGTCGTAATGTCTTTCGCTTTGCCTGCATACTCAGCTTTTAATACACAACCAATGAGTAAGCCTTGACCACGAATTTCTTCAAAAATCGGGTATTCAGCATTTAATTTATTTAATGCGTCTAGGAAATATTGATGACGATGTTTTACACCTTCAAGTACTTCAGGCGTATTAATAAACTCAAAGACTGCACCAGCAACCGCACTTGCTAACGGGTTACCACCATAAGTCGTACCATGTGTACCGACTGAAAAATGCGGTGCAAATTTATCAGTTGTTAGCATTGCACCGACTGGAAAACCACCACCTAGTGCTTTTGCAGTCGTTAATACATCTGGAATAACACCAGAGTTCATGTAGGCATACAGTGCACCTGTACGGCCAACACCGGTTTGTACTTCATCAAAAATCAGTAAGGCACCGAACTCATCACACAGTGCACGCAAACCTTTTAAAAATTCGATGTCAGCAGGAATAACACCGCCTTCACCTTGGATCGGCTCAACAATCACAGCACATGTTTGTTCATTAATCACCGCTTTTGCAGCTTCTAAATCATTAAAGGCAACATGGTTGATACCGTTTGGAAGAGGTGCAAAGTCTTGTGAATATTTAGGTTGACCACCCGCTGAAACGGTAAATAAGGTACGGCCATGAAACGCATTGTTAAATGCCACAATGCCACTTTTGCCAGCAACACCGCTGTCTAGTCCAACTTTACGAGCTAGTTTTAATGCTGCTTCGTTCGCTTCTGCACCTGAGTTACAGAAGAATACTTTATCTGCAAATGTATTTTCGGTGAGTTGTTTTGCAAGGCGTAGAACGGGTTCATTTGTATAACCGTTGCCTACATGCCAAAGTTTTGTTGCTTGTTCTGTTAAAGCATTTACTGCCACTGGATGCGCATGACCTAATGCGTTTACTGCAATCCCGCCTGCAAAATCGATATATTCTTTATTTTCTTGATCCCAAATACGTGAACCTTCGCCACGTACCGGAATGAAATTTGCCGGTGCAAAAACTGGAACCATCCAGTCGTTAAAGTTGCTTCGAGTTACAGAAATTGGCTGTTCCATGCTTACCTCAGTATTTATTTAATATATTCGATAACACTTAAATTTGAATAATTCAGAAAAAGGGACTGAACAAATAAACCCTATAACATCCTTTATATTTGTTCAGACCACTTTTTCTAAAAGTAATTTCCGCAGATTAGCCTGGGAAAATACCGCGTTCTTTACGAGCTTTTAAGATACGCTCACATGCCAAGATGTAAGCCGCTGTACGTAAAGTACAAGCGTTGCTGTTTGCTGTATTCCAAACATCTTCCATAGCTTGAACCATCAACTTGTCTAAACGCTCGTTGATTTCTTCTTCGCTCCAGAAGTAGCTCGCCATGTCTTGAACCCATTCGAAGTAACTTACAGTTACACCGCCGGCGTTACATACCACGTCAGGAACTACAACAATGCCACGCTCAACTAATACGTCTTCAGCTTTAGGATATGTCGGGCCGTTTGCGCCTTCTAAAATCAACTTAGCTTTAAGTTTTTGAGCACGTTCAACAGTGATTTGGCCTTCCAATGCAGCTGGAACAATAATGTCAACTTCAGCTGTCCAGAAATCTTCGTCAGCAATTGATTGAGCGCCGGCAAAACCACCAACACCTTGATTTGCATTTACGTGATCACGTAATGCTTCAAGATCAATACCATCAGCATTGAAAATTGTGCCAGTGTGGTCTTGAACGTGTGTAACTTTCGCTTTCGATTCAACAAATAAGAAAGCTGCTTCACTACCTACGTTACCAAAACCTTGAATAGCAACTTTCGCGCCTTCAATTGGTAAATTAATTTTTGCTGCTACTTCACGACCTGTAACGAATACGCCACGACCAGTTGCTTTTACACGACCTAAAGAACCGCCTAAGTGAACTGGTTTACCAGTTACAACACCAGTTACCGTGTGACCTTGGCTAGTAGAATAAGTATCCATCATCCAACCCATGATATTGGCATTCGTACCAACGTCTGGAGCAGGAATATCTTTTTGAGGCCCAATAATATGACCAATTTCAGTCGTATAACGACGAGTCAAACGCTCTAATTCACGAGTTGATAATTTACGTGGATCAACACGGATACCACCTTTTGCACCACCAAATGGCAAGTTCAAAACAGCAGTTTTAATTGTCATCCATGCAGATAACGCCATCACTTCATTCAAATCAACATTTGGATGGTAACGAACACCGCCTTTACCCGGACCACGAGACAAGTTGTGTTGTACACGGTAACCTTCAAAGTGCTGGATCGAACCGTCATCCATCACGATTGGCACGTCAACAATAAGCGCACGCTTAGGACGTTTTAAAGTATCGATATAATCAGCTAAGTGTTCTAAATATGGCGCTACACGGTCAATTTGTGCCAAGTAAGTTTGCCATGCATCGCTATGTTCGTTTACGTATGAAAGATCTGACATCTTTTTTCCTATATACCTTCATAGACTCAGATTTGATAAATCCGTAGTCTTTATTATTCAGCAACCAAAACCTTGCAATAACAAAGTCTTAGTTTATTTACTAAACCTTCTGCTCTTCTAAAGCATTAGATTTTTTAAATTCCATTTGTTGATACTAAAAGTATGATCTACTTTTATATATCGATATCTTTTACAAGCTTTCTTTCATGTAACTTACTGTTTATAAAGCTATCTTTATAAAAGCAAAGTTTAACCACAACCCACTTAATCCAGTCGGCTGAAATATAAATACAAAAGAAATGGCATAACCGTTTGGGAGTTAAAAAGAACGATGATTTATAAAAAAATCATATGTCCATAAAAATTATTTTGACTAATCGATAGATCCCTCCATTAGTCTTTTTAAAAATAAACATTGTTCAATAATGCTACAGATTAATTATCTCTACACACACCGCTTAAAATTAAGCCGGAACATAGCTATAAAATCTTCCAATAAATATAGCATAGAGCACACTCATTTAGAACATTTTAAAATAAATAAGCAGAGAAAAAATAATCAAATCGCACTAATCTTTATAATAAAAAAACAACAAATATTAAAAAAAGCTTAACTTTAATAAAAAAAATTTATAGAAAACATAAAATCATAATTTAAAAAAATACACCAAATTAAAATCATAAATAACAATAACTTAAAAATTAATCACCTTTATGAATTTGTCAAAAAATTATACCCTCTCTACATTAAATCTATAATAAGTCCATTTCTAATTCATATTTTATAAAAACCCAAAAACCTCTTTATCAAATAACCAAGCTAAACATAGACTTAATCAACTATTAATAATAAATAAATATTAATAAGAATCCGATAAATGGTAATTTTATAAAACAATATTTGTTTTCATGATCAAAAATAAAACTTCATTTTTAAAAAAAATACAGAAATTCTTTCTTTTGTAGTTCCTCTAAGGCACAAAAAAAGGCCCCTTTCGGGACCTTTAAAAACACATTTTTCGACTAAAAAGCTTAGCTTTGCACTAGATCTTTCTTTCGATAAAAAATGAAGTAGCTTGCATAACATAAAATGATAAAAATAATGCAGCAGATAAAACCAACTTGCATAGATGGGTCAAATACCATACTGATACAGGTAACGATACAGAACAGCCCACCTACAATTGGAGTAAGAGGGAAAAGAGGTGCCGCGAAGCGTAAATCTTTTGCTGTTTTACCCGACTTATACCACTGTCTACGGAAGTTAAACTGTGAAACGCAAATCGCAATCCAAACCACAACCATTGTAAAAGCTGCAACGCCCAACAAATTCTTAAAAATTGTTTCTGGCGCAAATTGTTCTGAAAGCAATCCAGGAATTGCACCAAACATAGTTACTGTAATGGCAACAATCGGTGTTCCAGAAGGAGTTAATTTAGAAAATATTTTTGGTAATTGATTTTTTGCCGAAAGCGACCACATCATACGTGAAGCAGCAAACAAACCAGAATTTGCAGCAGATAGTAAAGCCGTAATAATTACAAAGCGAATAATGTCTTCTGCGTATGGAATACCAATATAGTTAAATACCGTCACAAAAGGACTATTACTTACTTCATTTGCACTAAGGCCTGCAAGCTGGAACGGCAGTAATGAACTAATCACCACAATTGTACCAACAAAGAAAATCAGTAAACGCCAAATAGCCGCATTGATTGCTTTAGGAACTGTCTGTGCTGGATTCTCAGCTTCCCCCGCTGCTACCCCAATTAATTCTGTGCCCGAAAAAGCAAAGTTAACAATCAGCATAGTAGCAAAAATTGGGAAGAGACCGTTTGGGAACCAACCGTGAGCAGTCAGGTTACTAAATAATGGTGCTGTTTCATGTCCGTGGTAAGGAATAAAACCAAAAATTGCCAGTAGACCTAAACCAATAAAACAAATAATAGTGACAACTTTGACGAGTGCCAACCAGAATTCAGATTCGGCAAATAATCGAGTTGAACTGATATTAAGGAAAAAAACTAAGGCGCCAAAAAAAAGAGTCCAAGCCCATACCGAGGTAGATGGAAACCACTCCTGCACCAATAAAGCTGCCGCAGTAAACTCAGTCCCCAAAGTTGCAGTCCAAGTTAACCAATAGAGCCAAGTAATCATATAGCCCGTACCCGGACCAATATAACGGCGGGCGTATTCACCAAAAGAACCTGATTCCGGTACATGAACCGCAAGTTCTCCCAGGCATAACATCACGGTATAGGCAATTAAACCGCCCAAAAAATAAGAAATAATTGCGCCAATTGGGCCTGCTTGGGAAATTACATCACCAGACCCTAAAAAAAGACCTGTACCTATGGCACCGCCAAGGGAGATCATCACCAAATGTCGAGTACTCATTGCTCGTTTCAAAGGTGCAGAACTTCCATGTTGCGATGCATCATTATTCCGATAATTTAATGATTGCATATAAAAAACTGTAACGACAATTTAGTAAAAAATCATTTTAGGAGAAAAAAATAAATATGCAATTATCTTTGAATAGTGAACTTATTTTAACCAAGCTCTTCAGGTAAAAATAAAATATATAGTAAAAACATTTAGTTATATTTTTTTATAGCTATAACCGTATTTTAATTAATCTTATATTATTTCTATAATTTATGTAGTAGAAAAACCCATTTATTTTTAAATATAATATTTATATACATTACTGGTTATGTCTACTTTAAATACAGCAGATCACCATATAATAAACCTACTATTTATTTAAATAATGAATTTTAAAATAATATACAAATAAGTTTATAAAAAAATATTTTTTAAGCAAAAAATAAAGCCCAAACCTAAAGGTCTGAGCTTTATTTAAACACTATAAAGTTTTAATAGCTGATGGTAGTCAACTGTTCTGTAGGTTGAATTGAACCTTCCGTAAATTCACACAGCCCTTGTTCATCACAAGATAAATTTAGTTGCTTATAGCTAATCGCAAAGCAGTCGAAATATTTTTTGATTAGAAAAGGACTCATATCCGATGTTAAAGGCTCTTCACTCTTGAACAATTTAATGACTTTGCGATCATTCATCGCTAACAAATAAATTTCATTATTTAATTCAATATTCACTACACCAGTTTGCTCAGCCACAATTGGAACCAAATAAGATTTATTCGCCAGTAGAGTGTCTACCGTGTAACTTTCAAATTTTGAGTTGATGAGGTTGAATACCAAAATTAAACCAAAGCTAGTCTGCAAGCCTTCTTTGTAATTTGCATCTTCTTGAATTCGCAGCACTTTAATACCAAGCTTTTGAAAGTCCAACTCAGTTGCTTGATTTGTTTTTATCAGACTACGTGTAATAGCCTGTTTAAGTGGGTTATCAAAATAACGTTCATCTAGCTGAAAATCATTTTGGCGTAATATTTTTAACAACATTTCATCATGTTGGGTAAGAACATGCGCAAGTACATTACGGAAGTAAAACTTACTTTGTTTTTTGACCTTACGAACTTGCTGATAAAAATAGATTTCATCGAAATCATGTTCAATAAAATCATGTAATAAACTTGAACTAGCCAATACTGACAATGCTTCATGACCAGTAAATGGCAAATGAATCGTATGTAAGCTAGGTAACAGCTCTTTTATTTTTAAGTAATGTTCACGGTCAATCGAGAAATATGGGTCATAAACAATAACGTATTCACGCGCTGCATCGACATCTTGCGGCTGAATCTGCATGTCCTTGTTTGCTACCGAATCAAAAAACTCAGCGTAGCGTCGGTCTTCAACATGCTCTGGGTCAATTGAATATTGAGGCACAAATGCAATCACACGGTTCATATTCAATAAATTAGAATATTTGATTGCCGCATAGCCGCCCATTGAACCGCCATAACCCACAATATTTTTAAAGCCTTCTAGAATAGGCGAAATTGCTTTTGCCAGCTCAATCATGCTTGCTTGAGGAAACCATGATTTTTGTTTTGGCATTACCCCAATAACATTATATTGGTATTTAATTAGAGACTTTTCAGCATTGATAGATAAGCCACTCGCTCGGGTAATCAAATCGCCAAAAGAGAGAACTAATGTATTAGAATCGCCTGGTAAAAAAATGGCTCTAATGTGTTCGTCTTCAAAAATAATTTGCTTATCCATGCTCACACCGAAAGAAAATTTACTCCCACATACAACGTCAAAAATGAAACAAAATAGGTGTTTTGCCAATTTATGATTGCGGAGTATCTTATTTTATAGATGCCAGTCAGATTAAAAAGCGCAAAATATGACACAATCCTTACATCCTGCCGCTCAAAAAGGCTTCAGCTCAGCTGCTGAACTTTATCAGCAAGTTAGACCTAATTATCCCGCAGAAATAGTAAGTTGGCTGCAAAATTGCCTACAAATACAGGAAAAATCTACTGTTATTGATCTTGGATCGGGTACTGGCAAATTCTTACCCTACTTAAAACAAACACATGCTGATGTTATTGCAGTTGAGCCAATTGGCGAGATGTTACAGCAGCTTCAACAAGTTTATCCTGATATCAAAACATTACAGGCTTTTAGCAATTCAATTCCTGTAGCAGACCATAAAATTGATGCCATTATTTGTGCGCAATCTTTTCACTGGTTTGACAACCTCGATACCCTAACAGAAATGCATAGAGTATTAAAACCCAAAGGACATTTAGGGCTAGTTTGGAATCAACGTGACGAACGTACAGATTGGGTCAAAGCTTTAGCTGATTTCCTACTTCCTCTTGAAGGCGACACACCTCGTTATCATAGTGAAAAGTGGAAACGTGTATTTGAACAACAAGATTTATTCATATTTGATAGCCTACAAACATTCACACAGTCACAACACGGTTCTGTCGAACAAGTCGTGAGTAAACGTTTACTCTCTACGAGTTTTATTGCTGCAATGACTGAAAAAGATCAATTACAACTCAAAGCACAGTTTGAAAAAATTGTTTATGATTTTACGGGATTAGGTCCTCAAGATCAGATTGATTTTCCATATGTTACGTATGCATATCACTTTCAAAAAAGTACGTTACCCGTTAAATAATTAGTGAATAGGTTTGGTTGAAAGTTATGAAGAAAACACCTCAAATCATATTAATGTCTTTGCTTTGCTCTAGCCTATTTCTGACTGCTTGTAAAAAAGCGGATGAGCCTGCTAAGACGGAGCAACCTTCTGCCACCTCATCTACCGATCAGGTTTTAGAAAAACTGAATGAAAGACCTGTTAAGACGTTCCCTGCCACTGCTGATGATGCACACGATATTGCGCTGTTAGAGGATTATGACCGTCGCTTTACAGAAATGAGTGACGAGATGGAAAGTGAATTAGCAAAAATGCATGAAGCTGGAACCCTCACTACAGAGTTTGAGCAACAGCGTACTCTCGATAATGTGCGCTCTTCTCTGACCATGTTAAAAGATTTAGATTTAAAAACTGAGCAGGGCCGTTACATTCAGGGTCTACTTTATCAATATTGGGAAAACCAAGAAAAACACTTGAGTGATAAGCAAGCCAATAAAGATGAACAGATCAATGATCTTGCCGACTATTTACAAGCACAAAATCAATTAAAATATTGGAAAGCATCGCAACAGAAATAAGCAATGTAATGGTTATAAAAAAGCCTTCAAACTTATGAAGGCTTTTTTCAAATTATATATTTTGCTTTTCAACCCAATGAATTGCCTGAACGCGGAATAACTCACATGCACCATCACCAGTATCGGTCGGGGTAAGTGAAGATTTCCAGACTAAATTTTTGTCCTTAATCTCGACAAGGTCACCTTTTAGATAAACTAAATCACCACGTTTAACCTGTTTAATCTGCTGAGCAATCTCAGGGTTTGCAGGAATGATATGCATGTTAGACACCATTTGCATTGCTTGCTCTGCTGGAACAGGTAATTTAGGAATTTTCCAGTTTAAATAACGGTCATATTGTTTCACTGAAATATGACGTGCGATTTCAGGCTGTGCAAACAATCCCCAACTTACTGCATAGTCGATAGGAGAAAATTTAGCTTGTTCATCATTTTGATAAACTTTTGAACCCAAAATTCTGAAATTGCCTTGAAAAGGTTGTAATACAGCAATAGATTGATCTTTTTCTATCGGGCTTAAACCATTGGCAATATTATATTCACTTGAGGTCGATGCAAATGTTGAACTCATGCCAATCGCGGCGAGTAAGCCCATCATCAAACGTTGTTTTTTCATCGTGCTACACCTCAAATATTGCTAGATCAAAGTGAATAGATTTTCAATTTATAATAGCTTTAAGCGATGAAAAAAATATCGAAATTTAGTAACAATACAGATCAATTTCGTCTATTTTTGTGCTGAATTAATCAGCTCGTTAACCTTCGAAATCTATTCTCAACGTTTCAAAACGAACCTTGCCTTGTTGAACAGCTTGAGCAATTGCCTGTTGACCTTTTGTAAGTCTAGCTCCACCACTTTTTACATCGAGCAAAATAATATTGATGTCTTCTGCCGTACCATCGCCATCGCGAAAATCGGTATATCCATCAAAAATAATATAATCCACCGGATCGCCCATGAATTTTGCATCACTTGGTAAATACTGAAATTCAGGTAAAACCGGAGCAAATTGTTCTGCCATTTTTCCTTTCAACACCGCACGACTTGTATTTACACTTCTCTTTTGTGCTTGAGTAAGCGCTTGTTGATGCTCTAGTTCAAGTTCAGCAATATATTGCTCATATTCAGACTTAATTCGTCCATTACGTGTATTTGATAAAATAAGAGTAGTGATAATGATGCCAATTCCAGCACCAATAAGCATGGCAAGCCATACAGACATAAATTTTCCTTAAAAAGCACGAATTAAGATTACAGATCTAATCATATCTAAAATAACGAAACAGCTTAAACTTTTGTCAAATGTGGTCATCTCCTTCACATAAAAAGATGCTAAGGTATAAAACATAAACAAATGTGCTGCTGAAAATAATTGGATTTATGAAAACGATACTTATTGCAAATCAAAAGGGCGGATGCGGAAAAACCATGACGGCCATTACGTTGGCAACAGCATTGGCACAAAAAGGATATAAAGTAGCATTAGCAGATTCGGACAATCAAAAATCGGCTTTACAATGGTTAAAACAGCGCCCTGATACCGTTGCAACGATTCAAAGCCTAGACTGGCGTCATGAGAAATCAATTGGTGATGCACCCAAAAATCTGGACTATTTAATTATTGATGCGCCTGGTGCTCTGTCAGGTGAGCATGCTGAACAACTTATTAGTGAAGCTCATGCCATTATTACTCCGCTTCAGCCATCATTTTTTGACATAGATAGTACTCGTCGCTTTTTGAAGCATTTACAAGATATTAAACGTATTCGCAAAGGCAAAGTACAGATTTTGCTTCTTGCTAACCGTGTAAAACCAAACAGCGCAAGCTCAAAAGATATCCAGCAGTTCTTTGAAAAAATTGAACAGGAACCTGTTGCATGGATTGCTGAACGCACTGCGTATGGCAGCTTAGCAATGCAAGGTTTAAGCATTTTTGATAAACCGCAAAAGAACTTTATTAGTATCCAAAATCAATGGCAACCTGTTCTAAACAAGTTAATTGAAGATAAAGCTGAGTGGTTTTAAAGAAATTTTAGCCTTTAAAACTGGATGTATAAGGTTCTTTACATTACGGCCTTAAAATTTGCCTCAGGTTATTTTTCAGTTAATATGACTTTATTCTATGTAGAAAATTAGAGAAATATTGTTCGTGCATCCATACGCTCCTAATTTACAGCGCGTTTTATTGTTTGGGCTGTTTTTTATTTTGATTTTTTTAGGATTTAATATCCTGAAATATTTTATCGTTCCTGTACTTTGGGCTGCCATCATTGCATATATGACTTGGCCTATTTATTTAAGAATTCAGCGTTTTTTTGGAGAATCACGTAATACTTTAAACGCAACCCTGATGATTAGTCTGGTCATTTTGGTAGTTGGTATCCCCTTTACATGCGCGGTTTTTATTTTGCAGCATGAGGGACGTAACTTATATTTTGATTTACAACGTCAGGTTTTTTCGGGTCATTTAAGCGTTCCAGATTTTATTCGTGACCTTCCTTTTGTAGGAAAAGAGATTTCTCGTACACTCAATGAGTTGAACAACGATCCAAATAGCACGATTCAAAATATCGCAGCTTGGGTACAAAGCCATTTAAGTTATGGCCGTGTGCTGCTTGGTGAAATTAGTAAAAATATTGTCAAACTTGGCTTTGCAGTATTTAGCCTATTTTTCTTCTATCGTGATGGTCAAATGATTTTATCTCAAGTGAGTAAAGCTTTAGAAATGGTGATTGGCCCTCGTATTCATCATTATCTCGATACAATTTCTGAAACAACTCGTGCAGTCGTATATGGTGTGGGTTTAACTGCAATTGCTCAAGCCGTTTTAGCTGGATTAAGTTACTTCGTAGCAGGTGTACCAAACCCTATGGTACTCACGATTGTTACTTTCTTATTGGCTTTAATTCCATTTGGTACTCCAATTTCTTATTTAGGCGTTGGCTTATGGTTGTTCTCTCAGGGACAAACCATGGAAGCAATTGGTGTTGTGGTTTGGGGTGTGCTGATTGTTAGTAGCTCGGATAATGTGATTAGACCACTCGTCATTTCTGGTGCCACCAAAATTCCTTTCTTATTAATTATGTTTGGTGTATTAGGCGGTATTGCGAGTTTTGGCTTAGTCGGTTTATTTATTGGCCCTGTAATTTTGGCTATTTTACTGGCAATTTGGCGTGAATGGTTACATGAAACGATTGAACCTGAACCTATGCCAAAAACGACCATGATTTATGATTCTGAGAGTGAATCGTCTAATGATGAAAAGTGACATAGAGATTTAATTTAAAAATGTTTCTAGATACAAATTAACTATTTAAATTAACTTGTAGGTCAGACCTCTGTTTGTTTGAATCAAACAATCATATATATTTATAAGGACATCCAATCATGCAGATGTTTAATAAAATTGGCGCAGTCTGTGCGCTTACAGCCCTTTTTACCGTTGGCTGTAGTTCGGTAACTAAAACTGTATCTGACACAGCCCAAGCATTAACCTCAATGCATACTAAAAAAGTGGTCGACGTAAATGAAGTGACAGCTAACGGTATTGGAAAAAAAATAGGTACGATTAGCTTTCAAGATAGCGACAAAGGCTTAATTATTACCCCTGCTCTTGCTGATTTACCAAGTGGTACTCGTGGTTTCCATATTCATGAAAACGCTTCTTGTGCACCTGCTGTAAAAGATGGAAAACCTGGCGCTGCTTTAGCTGCCGGTAGCCACTATAACCCGAACCAAGCCCCTCATCATGGTACTCCAACCACTGGCCATTTAGGCGATCTACCTGTTTTAGTTGTCGATAATACAGGTGTTGCAACAACTGCCGTAATCGCACCTCGATTAAAACTTGCTGATATTCAGGGTCGAGCGATTATGATCCATGCGGGTGGTGACAATTATTCAGACTCACCTCAACCTCTTGGCGGTGGCGGAGCACGAATTGCGTGTGGCGTGATTAAATAATTTATGTATTTTTTAAATTGTGGGTATCTAAAAAGATATCCACAATTCTGTTAATTTATTGATCGTTACAACTTGGTTTAAGTCTAATAAAATCTAAAAAAATGACTGACTTTTGTAGATAAAAAGAATAATATTTTTGAAGTAATAAAAATTTAAAGTTACATAGTGCTTCCTCACGTATTCTCTAATTTAGAACAAAAGCCGTGAATTATCTGACCCAAATATTTAATAGCTTTAAGACGAACTCTATTTTAATTTATTGCCTGCAAATTCTGATTGTACTCACTGGCACAACTTTAGGTTTGCTTTGGCTAGGCTATAATCAACTCATTGTTCCTGTAACCTTAGGCGCAATTGCAGCAGCATTGACAGACTTTGATGATCGTTTAAGTATTCGATTACGCAACTTGATCTATGTCTGCCTGCTCTTTTTTACAGTCAGTAGTATTCTTGGCTTTTTAGCTCCTTACAAAATTTTCTTTATTTTATATCTCTCTATCTCAAGCGCTTTTTTCATATTACTAGGCGCCTTAGGGCAACGTTATGCCACGATTTCTTTTGGCACGATTCTGCTCTCTATTTATAGTATGTTCGGTTTAGGCGAATACGCACATTGGTATCAACAACCTACTTATTTTGTTTATGGTGCTCTGTGGTACGGTTTAACTTCTATTTTATTTTTTATTATTAAACCGACACTTCCCTTACAAGATAAGCTTTCACAAATTTTTAAAGAAATTTCTGTTCTACTACAAGCAAAAGCTCGTTTGTTTGATCCGGACAATAAAGAGAATGTTGAGCAGCTTTTATATGAATTATCTCTACAAAATACGCAAGTTGCCCAAAGCCTCAATCATATACGCAGTTCTCTACTTACTCGGCTCAAAGCTTCCAGAGTCAGTAATAAAAGTATCTATTGGCTAAACCTATATTTTTTCGCACGAGATATTCACGAGCAAGCCACTTCAAATTATTTACATTACGAACATATTCAACAGAATTTTAGCCGTAGTGATCTTATTTTCCGTTTTCAAAAAAACCTGCGTCTACAAGCACAAGCATGCCAAGACCTAGCTCAATGTATTTTATATAACCAGCCATATCAGCCTTCGCAAGAAAGTCAGAAAGTACTAGGACATTTGGAAAGTTCTTTAAAAGATTGGATACAACAACATCCACAAAATTTTGAAGTTAAAAATTTAAAACTTATTTTTGATAATTTAAAAGGCATGCATGAACAATTTGAACAACTGCAATATGCTCAACCTGTTCCTGAAAATAACACTCAAACAAGACAAGAACACTTAAATTTACTTGATGATGATATTCAAGGATTTTCAGATCTTATCTTAAAACTTCGGCAACAACTTACGCCACAGTCAGCGCTGTTTAGGCATGCCATACGAATTGCTGTGGTTTTCGCCGCAGGTTATGCAATTTCATTATTACCCTTTGCGCAGCATGGCTACTGGATTTTACTAACCAGTTTGTTTGTCTGTCAGATTACTTATTTTGCGACTAAAAGCCGTCTTAAATTAAGAACGATTGGTACCTTACTCGGTGTTTTATTAGGAATACCTATTTTATATTTTGTACCGAGTATTGAAGGCCAGCTCATCATTACAATTATTTGTGGAGTTTGCTTTTTTTACTTACGCCAAAAGAAATATGCTTTGGCTACGCTCATGGCTACCTTTATGGTGCTATTAATTTTTAACTTAAAAGGCGCTGGCTACAGTATTATTTTGCCTCGACTGATAGATACCTTATTAGGCTGCTTTATTGCATGGCTCGCCGTAAACTTTATTTGGCCCGACTGGAACTTTCGAAACATCCCCAATAATATTAATAAAAGCAGCAAAGCGACCTTAGATTATTTCAATGTGATTGTTGAGCAATATCAATATGGCAAAAATCAGGATATAGAGTACCGCCGAATTCGTCGTGCTGCGCATAACGCTCAGATTGAGCTATCCAACATGATCTCGAGCCTAAGTGCTGAACCGAACCCGAATCCTCAACTCATCCATTATGCTTTTCGTTATCTGGTTTATAGCCACAGCCAACTAAGTTACGTGGCAGCGTTAGGAAGCCAACGACAAAAAATTGATGATCAACAGGTATTACAACTCTTACTGGATTGTCAGCAAATTCTTAAACAGAGCTTATTTGATCCGGCTTATATTGATTTCAATTTCCTTGAGCAGACTTTAGCGCAAATTCAAAGCCTAACTACTCATGAGCACTTTTCAGAGAATTACACACTCGTGTTAAAACAAATCAGTTTATTGCTAGAAACCTTGCCAGAATTATTAACACTTAAAGACAAACTTTTAGAACATGAGATTAAGTAGAATAAAAAAAATACCGGAATATCACTTCCGGTATTTTTTATTTAATTGTTGCCTTGTTGAAGTCTTTCTTGCATTTCCTGCTTCAAAGCACTTCGCGGTTGGCTAAACCAAAGAGCAATAAAAGTAAATGCAGACAATGCAAAAGCCCATAAATGAAATTGTGTATAGAGATAACGTACAAGTTCAATCATTGCAAAGAAGCTCATCATCAGTAACATTGAAACTGCTGCTGCAACAGTTCCTTTTGATACCTCAGATGACATGAGCGCAAAACGATACAAGACCGAGAAACTAATCCCCTCACCAAAACAAATCAGTGTCATGCCTGTAAGCAAACATGGTATGAGATAGGTTTGCCACACTACACCTAATATTAAAATGAGTGTACCGGTTAGCATAATCGGCAAACCCATCATGACGGTTTTACCCAAAGGCAAACGGTCAATAATTTTGATTAAGACAATGTTGCCTACGATTAAACCCAAAAATACGGGGAATTGAGCTAAGCCATATTGCACACTGGTGAGCTTTAATTCATCTACTAAAATGATTGGAGATAAAGCAATCCATAGCATTAAAGGCATACCCACTAAAGGTAATGCGAGGCTTAAACCTAAAAACCGGCGGTTGGCAAACACCTTTTTAAAATCATCAAAAAGATAACTAAAAGGTTGCTTGGTTACACTGACTTGCTGGCTTGGCATCTGTTTTTTCAACCCGATCCAACTGAGTAATGCCAATACAGCGATGGCGACAAAGCCCCAGTGCCAAGACACATAATCAATTAAGAAAGCGCCAAGTACAGGTCCTAGCAAGGGTGCAAGTAATGAGATATTTGCCATGAGTGCCATGACTTTAATCGCATCACGTTCAGCAAAACTTTCTTGAATGGCCGCATAACCAACGGCTGAAATTACAGTTAAACCAATTCCCTGCAAAAATCTTAAAGCTAGAAATTGCTCGATTTGCGTCGTCAGTAAAATTAAAAAACAGCATAGAGCAAAGAATAAAACTCCTGCTAATAGTACTTTTTTACGTCCGAGACGGTCCGACAAAGGACCAAGTAACCATGCAACAGATGCGCCACCTAATAAATAAAATGACATCGAAGATGGTGCCCAAGTTGCACTTACACCAAAATCTTCAGTAATTGCCAACATGGCTGGCTGAATCAGGTCATTACCAATATAAACCGCAAATTCAAATAGCACTAAGGCCAAAGGAAACATCAACGTTGTACGGTTCAACGTTGTCGTTTGAATATTTTTCATGAGTTGTACACTTCAAAATAGCGGCCATATGTCTGTACGACTACCTATAAAATAAGATGTAGTCATGACGATGACATGTATGGTCAATCAATCTTTAGTTAAGTTGTTATATGCCGTGAGAGTGCATGTTTAGAGTGTGAAACACCGTATTCACAAGGTGTCTAAAACGAGAAAAAATATATGACGTGAGATTCGGTAATTTTTACCAATTGGCACAATTGCCGAGCGCAACAATAGCACTTTTTAAATTGATCAGCAATCATGCAATTTCAAGAAGCTTAAATTTCAGTTTTTTGCACAAAAGGGCATGCAAATTATGCTTGTGCACAAACTCAAAGTTATCCACATATTCGATAAAAAATTAAGCATCATGGGCAAGGATTAACTTGAAAATCTGTAGTTTCCTCTCCTTTTGTACATTGATAGCTTTGCTTTTTATTCACAATTTTCCAGATTTGCTGATCTCGTTTTAATAAATATTCAGTACGTGTTTTCGACACCGCATCTGGACTAGGCTCTGTTTGCAAAATAGTAACTTGAGCATTGGAAGGATCATCCGAAGCATTCATTTGCTGTGAAATATCTAAATTGCTTGCATCATTTAAAAGATCTGGTTGATCGAGTAATACAGCCTGTATAGGACTATCAGCAAGTTGAGCAGAAGAATTTTGAGGGGGAGCACAAGCTGTTAATATGCTTAAGCTGAAAATAATCAACAAACCATTCTTTTTCATCACTCTTCCCCTCTATTTACTCAAAATTAATGCTAAAGATAATAGGCCACTTTTTCCTTTTGAGCTTTGTAAATAAGTATAAACTTATTGATATTAATGAGATAGATTAATTTTAAATAGAAATCCAATAATAATTATTGATTTTTTATCAACAATATTTTTCCTATTCATGCATTTTTCTACAACAGTAAATCTCATAGAGTATGCGTCAAATACAGGAATTTAATGAGAGCAACATCCATGAGTAAGATTTTAGTGATTAATGGTGCTAAACAATTTGCCCACTCAAACGGTGAATTAAATGACACATTAACCACCCTAGCAACCACACATCTCACGGAACTCGGCCACGAAGTTCAAGTCACCCGTGCAGACAGCAATTATGATGCTGAAAGTGAAGTTGAAAAATACTTATGGGCAGATGTTGTTATTTATCAAATGCCAGGCTGGTGGATGGGCGCACCTTGGACAGTCAAAAAGTATATTGATGATGTCTTTACCACTGGTCATGGTTCACTTTATGCAAGTGATGGGCGTAGCCGTTCTGATGCCTCAAAAAAATATGGTTCAGGTGGTCTAATTCATGACAAAAAATATATGCTGTCATTGACTTGGAATGCTCCAATGGAAGCATTTGAAGATGCAGATCAATTCTTCCACGGCGTAGGTGTAGATGGTGTTTATTTACCATTTCATAAAGCCAATCAGTTCTTAGGCATGAGCACCCTTCCGACATTTATCGTAAATGACGTAATTAAAATGCCTGACGTTGATAGTTATGTTGAAGAATATAAAGCACACTTAAATACTGTATTTGCAGCAGCCTAATAAGGAGAAATCCATGCTAACCATTATTGCGGAAATTCGTACTAAATCGGGTGGACAGCATCGCCAGAACGTATTGGATGCCTTTCAAAAAATCATTCCAACTGTTTTAGCAGAAGATGGTTGTCATGGTTATGAACCTTTAGTTGATCACAAATCAAATGCGAGCTTCCAAACCCAAGAGCCTGACATGATTGTCATGCTAGAAAAATGGCAAAGTGTTGCCCATCTTGAAGCACATTTAGCGACGCATCATATGCAAGCACATCATGAAGCAGTTAAAGATGATGTAGTTGACGTTAAAATTAAAATTTTAGAAAACGGCGTATAATTTAGACTATAAAAAAAGACGATATATTTATCGTCTTTTTTATTTTTAAGAGCAAAGCTGGGTTTGAAAACCTCTAGAGCCTTTCCCTCTCGCGCATTGATAGCTCTTTTGCTTATTTTGCAATTGCCACTTTTCATCAACTAGCTTAAATGAATATTCTGTTCGGATTGCAGAAACAGAATCATCCATTAAACCTGTTTGGATAACGGTAATACGGGAAACTGTTGGAGATTCTACTCGGTTAAATACTTGCTGAACTGAGGTATTGTTATGCTCTTTTACGATCTCAGGCTGGGCTTTAAGTACTTGTTGCATCGGAGTTTCCGAACCCACAAAAGGAATTAATTTACTGGTCGTCGCACACCCAGTGAAAAGCCCAGCACAAAGCGCTGAAATTAAAAATAAACGTTGCATTTTTATCACCAAAACAAAAGCCATAGCTTTATGATGCTATGGCTTTGTCGGTTACTCTGTAGAAACTATGTAGTCCTACAAAATAGATCTAATTTAAAGATCGAATAATTTACCTGGGTTCATCAAACCATTCGGGTCAAATACTTTTTTCAAAGCTTTCATATATTCAATTTCTTCAGGCGAACGTGAATATTCCAAATATGGCTTTTTCGTCATACCGACACCGTGTTCAGCAGAGATTGAACCGTCGTATTTTTTAACGGTATCAAACACATATTTATTTACCACCTGACACTTCGCAAAGAACTCATCTTTGGTTAAGTTTTCAGGTTTTAAAATATTTAAGTGCAAGTTACCGTCACCGATATGACCGAACCAGCAAATTTCAAAGTCTGGATAGTTTTCTTGAACAATCGCATCAATTTCACGAATAAATGCAGGTACGTGAGTAATTAATACTGAAATATCGTTTTTGTATGGAATAAATGGCGCGATTGATTCAGAGATATCTTCGCGTAAACGCCATAAGCTTTCTACTTGGTCAAGGCTCTGGCTCATTACACCATCAAGTACCCAACCCTGCTCCATACAATGCTCGAAAATTTCCATTGCTTTATCGAGAATCGGCTCATATGGAGCTTCAAACTCAAGTAATACATAGAACGGGCATTGAGTTTCAAATGGGCGTTGTACATGTCCATGATCTAAAACTTTTTGCATTGCAAGTTCACCAAAGAACTCAAATGCAGTTAAGTCGATGTCTTTTTGGAAAGCATGTAACACAGGCATTACTGCATCGAAATCTGGAACACCTAAAACTAAAACTTGTAAGTTTTGTGGTTGACGCTCAAGTTTAATTTCTGCTTCGGTCACTAAACCTAATGTGCCTTCACCGCCAATAAACAAATGCTGTAATGCATAACCAGTTGCATTTTTAACCATGCCTTTGTTTAAACGCAGGATGTCACCTTTACCAGTCACTACAGTTAAACCAAGTACCCAGTTACGTGTCATGCCATATTTAATAACTTTAATACCACCAGCATTGGTACCAATATTACCGCCAATCTGACTAGAACCCGCTGACGCAAAGTCCACCGGATAATACATGCCTTGTTCTTCTGCATAATTCTGCAATTGCTCAGTCACAACACCAGCTTGAACACGCACCATACGGTCTGCCGGGAAGAACTCAAGAATTTGGTTCATTTTGTCCATGCTAATGACAATTTCACCATTGGTTGCTACCGCACCAGCAGAGAGACCAGTACGACCACCTGACGGTGTAATCGCAACATTAAACTGGTTCGCAAGCTTTACAACTGCCTGAACTTGTTCAGTCGTTGACGGAAAAACGATGACCGATGGGTTCGGATTAAAATGCTTGGTATGATCTTTACCCCAGTTTTCGAGACTATCAGCATCAGTTTTAATACGGTTTTCACCGACGATTGCTGTTAATTGGGTGAGTAACTCAGGTGTTAAAGCGACTGGAGCATTCATCGTTTGCAGACCTAGCAAGAAGTAAACTGTGGTGGGACTATGACCTCATAATTCTCAAGGTTCTCACCTGAGCAAAGTCATAATGTTCAAGGAACTCCTATATTCTACATGTATCCGCGCAAGCGATAAAGTTCAGATTAGAGATACTGTCACTACAAAACATGTTTAACGTAAATAAATGCTTTCTATGGGGCTTTCAGAGAAAAATCACATTTATCCCCCTACCAAGCATATTTTAAAATGCTCGACAAGCCATAAACAGAAGTGATTAGACATAGATAAAATTGCCATAAGGCGATGGTATAAACGAAATATCTATAGCACCGCCCAGTATGTTATTATACCGCCACCAAATTTGGCCTTTGTAGCGGAGCCGTAATGAGCCAACATCTTTCACTACCTAAAGATAAAATCCGTTTCCTTTTGTTAGAAGGCGTTCATCAAAACGCAGTCGATACTTTAAACGCTGCGGGTTACACCAATATTGACTATCGTAAAACTGCTCTTGAAGGCGAAGCGCTTAAAGAAGCAATTAAAGATGCTCACTTTATTGGTATTCGTTCGCGTACCCAATTGACTGAAGAAGTTTTCGAAGCTGCAAACAAATTGATCGCAGTAGGTTGTTTCTGTATCGGAACAAACCAAGTTGATCTTAAAGCAGCAATGGCACGTGGTATTCCTGTATTCAACGCACCGTATTCAAATACGCGTTCGGTTGCAGAGCTTGTACTTGCTGAAACGATTCTTCTTCTTCGCCGTGTTCCTGAAAAATCGGCGGCTTGTCATCGTGGTGGTTGGGACAAGTCCGCTGTCGGTTCTTTTGAAACTCGTGGCAAAACTTTAGGTATTGTGGGTTACGGTTCCATCGGTTCTCAACTTTCAGTTCTTGCTGAAAGTATGGGTATGCATGTTATTTATTATGATGCAGTAACCAAATTACCAATGGGTAATGCTCGCCAAGTTGGTTCTTTAGATGAGCTTTTAGCAACTGCAGATGTTGTGACTTTACATGTGCCAGATGTTCCATCTACACGCAACTTCTTCACTAAAGAACAATTTGCGAAAATGAAAGAAGGCGCGATTTTCTTAAATGCTGCACGTGGTACATGTGTAGTGATTGAAGATTTAGCTGATGCAATCAAATCTGGTCATATTGCTGGTGCAGCGGTTGACGTATTCCCGAAAGAACCAAAAGCAAACGGTGAAGAATTCCAGTCTCCACTTCGCGGATTAGACAACGTGATTTTAACTCCTCACGTTGGTGGTTCAACCATGGAAGCGCAAGCAAACATCGGTTTAGAAGTTGCAGAGAAATTTGTTGCTTACTCTGATAAAGGTATGACACTTTCTGCGGTGAACTTCCCAGAAATCGCATTACCATTGACAGCTGGCCAACACCGTTTATTGCACATCCACAAAAACGTGCCAGGCGTATTGTCTAAAATCAACAACTTGTTTGCTGAACAAGGCATCAACATTTCTGGTCAGTCTCTTATGACTAAAGGCGACATCGGTTACCTCGTCATGGACGTTGACGCTTCTGCTTCTCACGAAGCTTTAGATATGTTGCATGAAGTTGAAGGTACAATTCGCGTGCGCGTATTGTTCTAATACGAACTGTAAATTTAAAAGCCACAGCAATGTCTGTGGCTTTTTTATGGGCATTTACATTATCATGTGAAAAGTATACCAATCGATCAAATAATAAAATGTCCAGTTCGAACCAGAAATCTCAGCTGCATGCTTTGGGCTTTCTCATTCTCGCTATGCTAAGCGTACAAAGCAGTGCATCTTTAGCAAAAATTCTGTTTCAGAACTTCCCTGTACTGACTGTTTCAGCAATGCGCCTATGTTTAGGTGCAATTATTCTTGCCTTTATTTTTAGAATTTGGCGAATTAATTTTAGTCAGGTTCGATGGAAAGCAATTTTAGCTTATGGATTTGCGCTTGCAGGCATGAACGCACTGTTTTATCTGTCGATCGAACGCTTACCGATTGGGATCGCGGTTGCTTTTGAATTTATTGGACCTTTAAGTGTGGCGTTATACCACGCACGCCAAAAATATGATTTTGTTTGGGTGAGCTTCGCAATTATTGGGCTGATTTTACTTTTCCCTTTCAATCAGGCCCATAGTCTAGATTGGATCGGCGTTTTATTTGCTATTAGTGCAGGGGCTTGTTGGGCGCTTTATATTATTGCCGGTCAGAAACCTTCTGGTATTTCAGGTAATCATACGGTGTGCTTGGGAATGAGTGTAGGTGCATGCATCTTATTACCCATTACCTTTTTTTCAGGCTCAATTGCACAAGTTATAGAACTTCCCTATCTTTTTTATTTTATTGGTTTGGCTATTTTAGCCAGTGCTCTCCCATTCTCTTTAGAAATGTTAGCACTGCGCAATTTGACACCTTTAAGCTTTGGAACATTGATGAGCCTAGAACCCGCAGTTGCAGCGCTATCTGGTTTTATCTTTTTAGGCGAATATCTGTTATGGAACCAATGGCTAGCACTTGCAACCATTATTACCGCTTCTGTTGGTTGTACCATAACCACCCAAAAAGCTCGCCAAGAACGTGAAAAAGTAGCAAGTTAATTTAATGAAATTTGCCAGCTAAAACACAGTATTCGTTATAATTGTCCACCATTATTTTTAGACATCAGATGAAGCGCTAGAGTATTTTCCATGCAAAATCTTCCAATTATTGCTGTGCTGTATATGATTTTGTCTATGGTCTCATATCAAATCAGCGCTTCATTTGCCAAACAGCTCATTGCAACATTAGACCCTCTCACCGTTACAATTTTAAGGCTGAGCTTTGCAACAGTCATCGTCGCGATCATG
The DNA here is from genome assembly GCF_059800965.1 of Acinetobacter sp. LT1. NCBI lineage: Bacteria > Pseudomonadati > Pseudomonadota > Gammaproteobacteria > Moraxellales > Moraxellaceae > Acinetobacter > Acinetobacter sp. LT1. The sequence continues at coordinate 137,632 of NZ_JBBAXE010000004.1, read as the reverse complement.
TTTCGCTCTTGGAAAATCTGGTCACGCTTACCCTATTTAAAATGGCGTGATTTATTGATGTACTGCGCATCTTTAGGGTTAATGAATATCCTATTTTATACCTCACTTGGAAAATTACCCCAAGGTATTGCTGTTGGATTAGAGTTTATTGGTCCATTGGGTCTTGCGCTTCTTTCTATTAAACAAAAGAGCGACTACATTTGGGTAGCACTGGCCATGTTAGGCATTGCACTCATGGTACCTTGGCAAAACCCTATTCAACACCATTTCTCGTATGTAGGTGCAGCATGTGCACTAGGTGCTGGACTTTGCTGGGCCTTCTATATCTATTTCGGTCATAAAGTTGTGACTCAAAATATCGGGATGCACGCCTTAACGATTGGGATCGGTGTATCTGCACTTGCCTTATTGCCAATTGGAATCTGGCACAATGCTCCTGCATTACTTGAGACACAGTACTGGGGTAAAGCCTTACTTATTGCGGTGTTAGCGACTGCAATTCCATATGCACTTGATTTAATGGCTCTCAAACAACTCAATAAATTAACTTATGGGACTCTAACGAGTTTAGCACCAGCATTGGCAGCATTAACGGGTTTCTTATTGCTTCACGAAGAAATCAGCATGCTGCAATGGGTGGCTTTGGCTTGCGTAATGCTGGCCTCTATTGGTGTTACTTTAAGAAGTACTAAAAAGGCTGCATAGGTTTACTCTACTGCTGCTTTTTATACTTTTTATATTCCTTTAAATATTTATTACCCAGTGTCTCCTTTTCGCTGTCTTTAAGAATTTTTCCGGCTTGTTGAAAAAACTTATGTTCTTCTTCTTTTAAATGATGATGGACTTTTTCACTCAACTGTTTGGCGGTTGCTAACCAGCTCGGGCTACTCATATCGGTTTTTTCAAGTTGTTCGACCAACTCATCCATTTCATGATGTTCAGATAAAGCATGTCTCGTAATATCTAAACCGACATCATCAAACATTAAAGGAATATAAAGGTAACGATCTTCGGCAACTGAATGGGCATAAAGTTCATTTTTTAATGCATCAAATAATTCTTTTCGTTCTTCGGTTAAACCGTGTGTCTGAATGAGTTGTTCAGAAAGGTTACGTTGATTTTCATGGCTTTCTCTTAATGCTTCGAAAATATTCATTCTCTTCCTCATTTTTTAGCTAAAAAATCTTTTTTATTTCAAGGTTTATCATACGTTGAAATTTATAATGTTTAAGTAGCTTAAAATGAGACTATTTTTTACACAGTTTTCTTTCTAGTAAATTTCTGTAATGATTTTTATATTTTTAACTGTAAATGATACACAAAAGTATGAACTGCATTTTTGAGACAGCTCATACTTTCAATCTTATTTAACCCGTAACAAACATTTGATAGCCCAAACGGCAAATCAGAATACTTACCAAAATTAAAAAGATAATTCGCACAAAACCACTGCCATATTTAAGTGCAGTACGCACCCCAACAATAGAACCTAGCACGTTAGCCGCCGCCATCATTAAACCAATATGTAAAATAGCGTGACCAGTTGGGATGAGGAAACTCAGCGCAGCTAAGTTAGTCATAAAATTACCAATTTTTGACAAAGCTGAAGCATGCAAGAAATCAACTTGTAAAAAACGGATAAAGAAGAAAATAAAGAAACTGCCAGTACCCGGCCCAAAAATACCGTCGTAGAAACCAATGGCCAAACTACCAATACCAGCTAAAATTAACATTTTCGTGGTAATTTTTTGCTCGGTATGAACTTGACCGAAGTTCTTTTTAACTAGGGTATAAATCGCAATCACAATCAACATTACGAAAACGAAAGGACGCAATACGGATTGTGGAATAAGTGATAAACATGCAGCGCCAGCAAAAGAACTAATCAAGGCACAAATGGCAATAACGGCTAAAAGCTTCCATTGCAACTTTACTTTTTTAGCAAATGTATAAGCCGCCGATGCAGTACCAAAAATGGATGAGACTTTATTGGTACCAATCACCGTAGCAGTCGACATGTTAGGAAAAGTGCTCATGATCCCGGGAATCTGGATGAGTCCACCGCCGCCTACAGCAGCATCAATTGCTCCTGCAGTAAACGCAAAAAAGATCAAACTAAGGATAACATCCCATTCCATGCCCATGCTCTATACTCTACATCTACTACAAATTTAAGATACGCTTAGGTACCAACCGTTTTTTATCGGTAATCTCTGCTAAGCCTAAACAGCGCTCACCTGAAAACACCAAAACTTCTGCTTCTGCTGAATGCTCAATATTGCTTTCTAAACCGTTGCAAAAATATTTTTCACGCCCTTCCGGAACTTGAATTTTTAGGAAATGGTCAACTGGTGCATAAACTGGAAGTAGCAAAGCTTCTCTTTGCTCTTCTGTTAAACTTTCCAGATATTCAATGGTATAACTCGGTATAAGCTCAAAATGTCCTGTTTGAGTCCGATTTAGCATCGTTAAATGTCCACCACAACCAAGTGCTTCACCAATATCTTCACCTAGTACACGGATGTATGTACCTTTAGAGCAGGTTACATCCAGAGTGATACTATTTTCGGTAAACTCAATAAGCTCTAAAGCATAAATCGTGACTGGACGCGCTTCACGCTCAATCTCTATACCTTTTCTCGCCAACTCATATAACGGCTTACCTTCTTTTTTCAAAGCCGAATACATGGGTGGAACTTGTTGAATATCTCCTCTAAATTTCTCTAAGGTTTGTTCAATAAGTTCTTGGCTAAGCACCGGAATAGGACGCTCTTGTAAAATCTCCCCTTCCACATCACCTGTTGTAGTGGTCTGTCCCAATCGAACAGTGGTTTGATAACGCTTTGTTGAGTCCAGCAAATAATGTGAGAACTTGGTCGCCTCTCCCAAACAAATCGGGAGCAAACCTGTCGCCAAGGGGTCTAACGCTCCAGTATGGCCTGCTTTTTGGGCGCGATATAACCAACGCACTTTTTGCAAAGCCGCATTTGAACTTAAGCCTAATGGTTTATTTAATAGAAATACACCACTGATATGGCGACGAGAAATTTTTTGATTTTTTGTCGTCATTTTTACTGGAACACAAAGCTAGAAAAAAGTGCCGACATGTTAGCAAATTCGGCAAGATATTTTCACAATATTTAGGTGCCTTTTCACTTATTTTATGGCACATTAATGAATGAGTAAAAAAACAACAAATTAAAACTTAAGGAAGATATCTTTATGCAAGGGATGCAGAAGAAGGTATTGTGGTGCGTGCTCGTTTTTTTTATTTTGAGCCTCATTGCATGTGTCTATTGGTTAAGTCCTGATTCAAAAAACAGATCAACCCAAGTCAGTGAAAAGACAGCTCAAAATTTAGCATCAGCTCCACCCACAAATAACTCAACGCTAAATGCAGATGCTTACCATAGTAAAAGTCAGCAAGATACTGAAGTTAACTGTCAGTTAAAAATTGATAGTTCCCAACATTTGGTCGTTAATAGTCAAACACGTGACTGCTTTGAATATTTTATTACCCAATATGGAGAAAATGATTTAGAGCAAATTAAAAATCACTTTGGACAATTTATTCAGGGAAAATATTTAGAGCCCGCTCGCTCACAGATTATAGATTTATGGGCCCGCTACTTAAAATACCGTGAACAGCTTGCTCAAATCCAAACGCCCTCGTCAAAACAACAAGATAAAAATTATTTTCAAAAAATCTTTAATTCAATTCAAGATCTAAGAAAACGTTTCTTTTCGGCCGCTGAAGTTGAAGGGCTCTTCTCAACTGAAGATATCTATCAGAACTACACGTTAGATCGTATGCAAATACTTGAGGACTCTTCTTTAAGCGAAATTGAAAAGGCTCAAAAGCTTAAAGAACGTTTCGAAGAACTTCCTGAAGACTGGCAGCAAAACCTACAAGAACTTTCTAAACTTGATGACTTACATGCACTGACCAAACAAATTAAAGCACGCCATGGTTCAGCAGAAGAGCTTAGACAAATGCGTACAGCACTCGTCGGAGCTGAAGCAACTCAAAGGCTAGAAACTTTAGATACGCAACGGAATGCTTGGCAACAAAGGGTCACAAGTTATCTCGATGGTCGAGATGAAATTATTAAAAGTAACATGAGTGATAGTGCTAAAGGCCAAGCCATACAACAATTACGCCAACAACAATTTAACTCATCACAAGAACAATTAAGATTGCGAACTTTTGAAACGGTCCATGATCAGGGAGGTGAACTGCCATTTAATTATTAAGTCTTTCCTATTAGGGACTGACTAAACAAGCACTAGCAGTAAGAAGCTGCTTTTCATACAAAATAAAAATAGTGAGTAAAAAATGAAAAGGAAGTTAACGTTTTTTTGCGCTGCAATGCTCTCTGGATTGAGTATTTCAGCGGCCTATGCCACAAATGCTGAACAAGTTAAAAACTCGTTCGTCTATTCATCTTATGCACAAACCAAATATCCACTGGTTTTTAACCACGGTATGGCAGGTTTTAACCGAGTTGGGACAGATACACTTGGTCTCGATTACTGGTATCAAATCCTTCCGGATCTTGCTCGTAATGGAGGAAATGTCTGGGCAACCAGAGTGTCACCTTTTAACTCAACAGAAGTGCGTGGTGAACAACTTGCCCAGCAAGTAGAAGAGATTATTGCCATTACCGGCAAGCCTAAAGTCAACTTGATCGGTCATAGCCATGGGGGCCCGACAATTCGCTATGTGGCCGGTATCATGCCAGAAAAAGTTGCCTCACTCACTACAATTGGTGCACCTCATAAGGGATCACCAATGGCAGATGTGATCCTGAACGTTGAGGGTACTCCTCTGTCTGGACTGGCAACGTTAGTAAACTGGTTTTCAGCAGCCATTACTTGGGCAGGAGGCCTAGACCCAACAAGCTATCCGCATGACTCTTTAGCAGGTGCTCATAGCCTATCAACTCAAGGTTCAGCTCAATTTAATGCTCAATTCCCTATGGGTGTACCAACTACTTCTTGTGGTGAAGGGACATACCAAGAGAAAGGTATTTATATGTATTCTTTCTCGGGGAATAAAGCGCTGACCAACCCATTAGATCCATTTGATATTGCGCTTACAGGCAGTAGTTTAGTAGTCGATCCATTTGGTGATAATGATGGACTTGTTTCCCGATGCAGTGCCAAATTTGGTAAAACAATTCGTGATGATTACAACTGGAATCATTTAGATGAAGTGAACCAAGTACTTGGTATACGTTCTATTTTCGCTTCCGATCCTGTCTCGGTTTACCGTCAACATGCAAACCGTTTAAAACTTCAAGGACTATAGTTTTTAAACAAAAAATGCGCCAAAAGGCGCATTTTTTTACTCGCTATAAGCTTACGCTTTACGAGCTGGTAATTTTTCACGAATACGTGCAGCTTTACCAGACAAGTCACGAAGGTAGTAAAGTTTAGCACGACGAACGTCACCACGACGTTTCACTTCGATTTTAGCAACAACTGGTGAGTGAGTTTGGAATACACGCTCAACACCAACACCGCTAGAAATTTTACGTACTGTGAACGCAGAGTTCAAACCACGGTTTTTCTTAGCGATTACAACACCTTCAAATGCTTGAAGACGTTCACGATCACCCTCTTTTACTTTTACTTGAACGATGACAGTGTCACCAGGAGCAAAAGCAGGGATATCAGATTTTAACTGTGCATTTTCAACAGCTTGAACTAAAGGATGTTTACCACTCATTGTGGGAATCTCCAATATGTGCGGAGTCAGAAGAGGTCTGAATTTCCGCTGGGGATAGAGGCTAAAGCGCATATCAACCCGTTTATCTTTCCCTTTACGACAATATGTCTATAAAGAGCCTTTAAATTTACATAAAACTATTCAATAAATAGAATTATGCTTTAACTCGAAGCATTGCTTCTCGTCTCGTTGCAGAACTTACGTTCTTGAGAATAACGATTAAGAGTTACCGTTATTCACTTGCGTATCTTTTAGCCATTTTTTTTGCTGCTTAGTCAACTCAACCTTTTCGACCAACTCAGGTCGACGCTCTAGAGTTCGTTGATATCGCTGCAAAAAACGCCATTTTTCAATATTGCCATGATGTCCAGATTTTAATACCTCTGGCACATCCAGCCCTTCAAAATGGTCAGGCTTTGTATATTGTGGACAATCTAAAAGACCGTCAACAAAAGAATCTTGTACTGCTGATTGTTCATCTGACATTACATTCGGCAAACGGCGAATAATACTGTCAAGTAACACCATAGCGGGCAGTTCACCACCAGATAGAACATAATCACCAATTGACCATTCTTGATCCACATAATGCTGGATCAAACGTTCATCGACTCCTTCATAACGTCCACACAGTACAATTAAGCCGTCATAATCAACAAACTGCTGTACTGCCTGTTCATTTAAGGTTTTGCCTTGTGGGGACATATACACCACAGGAACATGAACATGTCCTGCTTGTGAGGCAAGCTGTTTGGCATGTGCAATTGCTTTCGCCAAAGGCTCAGCCATCATCACCATACCTGGGCCGCCACCAAATGGACGTTCATCCACTCTTCTGTAGTTTCCCTCAGCAAAATCACGAGGATTAATACAAGTGACTTGTACAATATCTCGCTTTGCCGCACGTCCGCTGATGCCGTAGGCTGTAATCGCTTCAAACATTTCAGGAAAAAGCGTAATGACTGCAAAAAACATCACAGACTCCTCTATTTTCCTGCTGTATTAATCCTAAAAGGATTAATAATCTACGCCCCAATTGACGTAAATACGACCAGCTTCAAGATCAACACGTTGTACTACATCTTTATGCCAAGGAATCATGCGCTCTTCTGAATCAATGCTGTCTGGGGTAGCATGCACCACCATCACATCATTAGCTCCAGTTTCAAACAACTCATGAATTTTCCCTAAGTTTACTTCCTGTTCTTCTTCATCCAGACCTAACACAGTTAAGCCCTTTAAATCTGACCAGTAGTATTCATCTACATCTGCTTTTGGCAGTTGAGACTTAGCAATCCAGATATTAGCGCCAACCAAGCTTTCCGCCCCAGTGCGATCACTCACACCTTTCAACGCAACAACTAGGCCTTTGCCATGTGGTTTCCAACGTTTTACATCTATTGTTTGCCAACCGGCCTTGGTCTCAATGTACCAAGGCAGGTAGTCAAACATGTTGCTCATAGGTTCTGTATTTGAATACACCCAGAGCCACCCATTCAATCCATAAGCTGAACGTAACTGTCCAATCTGAATACGATCTTCGGGAACATTCTGTGTTGATGTCATGGGCTACCTACTACAAAAATTATGCAGTAGCTTTTTTAGCTTGAGCAGCTAAAGAAGCAACACGTTCAGAAGGTTGAGCACCTTGAGAAACCCAGTGAGCAAAACGGTCTGCATCTAAACGAAGTTTTTCTGCTTGACCTTGTGCAGTCGGGTTAAAGAAACCGATACGCTCGATGAAACGACCATCACGTGCATTGCGGCTGTCAGTCACAACGATTTGATAGAATGGACGTTTTTTTGCGCCGCCACGTGCTAAACGAATAACAACCATGATAAAAGCCTTATAATTCTTACGGATTATCCCTGCGCCGACCATCGACAACACTTCAAACCCCTTTCATAGAGGGCGACATTCTACGTGATTTTCGCCCTGAAAGAAAGATTATTTTTTGAGTTATCCGCAGTTTTGAATTTAAAATTACTGTAGCCAATTTGATGTGGCAGATAACGCACAATCAGTTGCACCTTTTGCCCAAAATTTTTGCCCTTGATCATTAAGACAAATGATCCCATCACCAGCTTGAGAACTAGTAGCAATAGGTGTAGCAGTTAACACCCAACTTGAATCAGTTATGCTAGCGAAAGCTAAGTTATATAAGGCTTGGCCTTGTTGAGGACTGACACTAGAACCATAAACCGATGTAATCGTTGCATTCGATGGATAGCGATTGTGAACTATTTTTTCTGATTCTAATGTTTGGGCAATATTCATCATTTCAGATTGAACAGCTGTACGATGTCCTTTGCGTAAATACTGCAAATACGAAGGTGTAGCTATAGCCGCTAAAATTGCAATTATTGCGACTACAATCATGAGTTCTATTAAAGTAAAACCATTCTTCATTGCCAATTCTCACTATTTGTTTCACATACATTGCAAGTGACTGCTCCACCACAGTCATTATCAACAGCCGTAGCTGTTAAACTTTGGCAACGCAAACCTGAATTCTTAGCAATAAAATTAAAATTTCTTGAATCTGTAGTTGTCGCTTTAATGACCCATGTCTGCCCATTTGCAGCAGCATTCGTCAATAAATTTCCTGTCGTCGTATCATCACTAATTTCAATCGTATAACCACCCCGTGGCAAAGTTACAGATGTCGTAGTAAATCCTCTATAGGTAAAGTTCTTGGATTTATGCCGTTCCAACTGTTCTGCCAATTTTAGAATTTCACCTTTAGCAGCAGAGGCAGTCGCTCTGCGGCTATAACTTTGATATGAAGGGATAGCAATCGAAGCAAAAATAGCGACAATCACGATGACAACCATGAGCTCAATCAAGGTAACACCCTGATTAAACCGTTGGATATAGTATTTATTCATAAGTCATCCTTTAGCGATAACGCTCATACCAGCGCGCAGGAACTAAGTGACTTGTACATTGCCACTCGCCCGTTCCACTCTCGTTTCCAGACAGCTTTAATTTCCCACAACTATTAGTCGCAGGTGGGTTATCCTCCGTTGGTACAAATGTTACGCCACGAATACCGGAGCCAATAACGTTTTTATTACATTCGGAAGCTCCTACTGGGCAATTAGTACCAGTTTGTGTTTTGAATCCACTTCCATTCTCTTTATTTTGATCAATTGACCCATCAGAATTAAGGCAGGCGCCAAATGGTAAACAGAACGTCTGCTGGTCAGTTTCACCTACTACACGTGGTAAACATGGGTCTGCCGCTACAATGCCTGTTCCCTGCGGATCATAAACAGGCACAATTAAAGTCCCCGTAACGGCCATAGGTTCTTCAAAAGCTTTCAGTCCACCTTTAATACGGAAACTATTATTAGCTTTCTCTGTGCCATCGCTCATACTAGAAAGTGAGCGATACCAACCACTTTGCCCCACCCCAGTGTTTGGAAAGAAAATCTGTGCTACTCGTGTTTCCCCAGACCGTAAAATTTGTGGATTTTTTCGAAGCGTCAATCGAGTAATATCTTTTGTTTCAAGTTGGTTATCAGCTAAAGACATTAAATTCTTTTTGATAAAGTCTTTATCGATAATCCCATAGACATTGTTTACAGGTCTTCCGCTTAATGCGGTGCTCGGTGACATCCCCTCACGACCTGTAAGCGGATAAACATCTAAAGGTGTACTACGGTCACCTGAAGCAATACCTACAGTAATAAAAGTGCGGATTCCATAATCATGAATTGTCACTGTTGGCGGTTCATAAAAACGCGGCGCATTCCCAGCGGTATAGTCATTCGAAGCATCATAAGTTGAGTCATTTGTTGCTAAATTCGCTAATCGAACAACTCGAATACCGAAACTGCTATAAGTTGAATTTGTTTTTGTCTGGTTATTATTAAGATCGATACGGAAAATTTGCCCGCCTAAATCGCCAAAATATAAATGGTCTACCAAACCATCAGCATCTCGATCTAAGGTACTAATGCGACTAACAATACTGTGCTTCATATTAGAGTTATCTATATTAGAGCCTGTATCACTAGTCCACCATAAGCGTTCCCCAGTTTTAGCATCAATAATATAAACAGCATTCCCTTTTGCTTTTCCATTCGTAAAGCAAGAATTACTCAAGGTAATATTCGGGTTTTCATAACATTGGTCGTAGCCACCACCAACAATCATAACCCGTTTAATAACTCCGTTATAACGTATATTTGCAAGTACAGGTTTAGACCAACTCTGCCCCATGCGACTATAATCAGTTTGATCTGCTCCTACTCTAAACAGGAGCTTAGGTGAGACAGGATTTAAGACATTTAAGCCATAATAGCTGCTGCCACCCATTCGCATGCCACCATAAATATTCATTTGCTTTGCAGTTACTTTTGATACTGCTGAGCTACCGCTTCCCGTTGTAGTAATACTATATGCAGGGTCAGATACCCAAGCCCCATCCATACCGTGAGCAGGAGCTGAGGCATCACTTTGGCCAACCACTAAAGCTTTTGATGCAATTGGATCATTTAATATATCAGCCGGAACGAAAGCCATTTGTTCTACGCCAGTTGAAGCATCCACAAGATGCAGACCACCTTCCATCGTTCCATAGAGAATAGATTGTTCACGCGCAGATGTTAAATTCCCATTTTCATCTAATGTTCCATTATAGGTAAGCTGCACCGGTAAAGAATGAATACTACCGCCCATCGATAAATAGGGTTCATTCGATGTAACTAATGACGAAGGTAAAGTCGTAGCGCTAATATCAGTTGAGTAACCTAGATAATTTAATATTTTTAATTTCAAGCCAATCGGGAAAGCTTTTAAAATATCTTGTCCAGTTGATGCATTAAATTTTCCTAAAACATAACTTGCTGTATTAGCCACACTATCAAAAGGATTAGTTCCTTCTGGGGGAGCAGCTGGGATTTTTAGCAAATTAGTTCCAGAAGTCGATATTTTCGTTAAGCTACCATCTGCCGCAACAGCGGAAACATCAGTAAATAAGTTGCGGATTTTAGTTTGTACTGCGTAATAATATTTTATGATATTTCCATCTTCATCACGTGTTTCATTTTGTCCAGCAATTGGTAAAGGAACTTTTGCATATGAACCACCTAAAAAGACGTTACCTCCATCATTATAATTAGAGCTATTCCAATAATCTTTCGTACCCGTTCTAAAAGCCCCACTTGCATTGTAAACCAACCCACCAGTGTTAGCTTCAAAAGCACCTGCATTGCCCCCTGATAAAACAACATGATATTTCTTTAAATTTCCACGCCATGTTAAGTAGGTGTTAGCTGGGTTTGGCTCTAAAGCCCGTAAGTAACCATATTCCTGTAAATTTTTAGGGTTTAGTGCATCATAAGGAACTGAGATAGCGCCAGTGGTTAAGGGTTGTAACGGAACTTTTTCTAAGTTATTAATAAATGCGATAACACTGTCTGTTACACCTTGCGCACTTTGGGTAGGGAAAAAACCTCCATTCCCATAACCAGGTGCAGCGACCGCATTTGTGGTCTGATTCGGTGAACACGCATCATCTCCTTTTCGGTCAGATTGGGTTCTCGAACTTAAACGACAGGCATTTTTTACATCAGAAGAACTTAAACTAGAAAAGTCACTACCAAAACCGACAAATGCTGTTTGAATAGAAACCCCAGCTGGGTTTTTTGTTTTATCAAATAATCTTTTTGCAAATTCCCCCATACAGGCCCAACCAGAGTCTGCTGTAGTGTTAGACAAACCTCCAGAACAAGTAAAATTTGCTCCCAAAGTGCTGCCTAGGGCTGTCGACATGACAGTTGCAGAACGCGTATTTGTTGTATTGTTCGGCTCCCCATCTGATAAAAAGTAGATTCCTTGCCCATCACAACTCTGGCGATTGGTCACCGCAGGTAAAGGAGATTGGTAAATAGCATTTAAATTAGAGGCATTTCTATCTACAACAATATTGGGATTGCTGGTTGTATCGTTTGATTTTGATTTTGGGATACCACTATCTGCATTTGCTACAGCATAATTAAAGGTGGTGTAGTAATAAGTATAAGAATAGGTCCAATCCGACGAAGTATCATAAGCAGTTGCCGTATCCACACCCGGATTAGAAGTTGACCAGTTACTCCAATAGTTATTAGAACGACAAGGTTGCCATAGATTTGTAGTATCGATTTGTGAATCGCGATAATTCGTACAATATGAGTATTCCGTTCTATTATCAGATTTTCGCACACGCTTTATATAGCTATCTTTTCGAATAGCATAATTTGCCTCTGAATAGGTCGTTGTACCCATCAAATAAGCAGCAGCTTCCGCATAAGCATGTGCTGAAGGCGTTGACCCGCCAGCAGTTAAATTTGCAACAGCCTGTTTTAATTTATAACGTTGAGAACCCACTGTATTTAAAGTACTCGCATCACCTAAAGGAGCGGCAGCCACTAGAACCTGCCCACTTCGGCTATCACCATTTGCAGAGAAATTTCCCAACCCCACACGAGTGTCATTTAAAACAGGATTATTACTTGCTAAAAAAGCATTCATACCATTTTTAAGCATAGCCAGACGGTTTTCGCCATAACTATTGTTGGTCATACTTCCTGATGTATCCAACATCATCACAATGGTTTTTTTACCCGCTGTAGGTGAAGCATAAATTTGTAAATCACTCGCCTGCACAACGGAGCTTGTCATTAGCCATGTAAAAGCAACCGAACTCGAACAGATGGCATACCATAAATTATTTGGCTTAAAATTCTTCAATTTTAGTTTCACGATATTCCCCATTATGAACCTGGTGCCGTAATTTGAGTGAGTTTATTGGTATAGTTAAATTCTTGAACTTGAGTACTAAAAGGCACGTTATGATTTGCCAAACATTCCGCCAATGTTTGTTTAGCCGTTAATGCGGTATCAAAATTGTCGCTAATTTTTGCCGAACTCGTGCTTAAGCAATCTCTTTGTAAAGTTTCAATAGAGGTAGAAGCATAGGCTGGCAAAAACGCAGTTGTGATCACTCGAATACGTTGCGTAGACAACATGCTTTTAGGAAGTTGCGTACCTTCCGAGGTGTTTGTTCCTCGTGGTAAATTTGAACCTGGGATATCGCTAGCAGCATCTGTTGGAACACTTACAGCAACTTGGGTAACCACTGCTTGACGATTACTTCCATAGTCAGTTGTTAAATTGCAGAAACCCGCCACTCCGCCATCTTCGACAACCGCATTATTGGCACTTCCTGCTCGAAGTAAACTTGCACCTCTGGTTTGAGCAAAATTTGTTGCTGTAGAAACAGGCTTATAACAAAAGTTGTATTCTGCGCCTGGGTTACTTTCATGCTCTTTGAGCGCGGCGCCAATCACATTGGTAATATTAGTTAGGGTGGTAGGATTCATCTGCACAATGAGTTCTAAAGGTGTGTCAGATGACTGAAAATTTAATTGGCTCACTTGGCTATTGGTAGCAACTTTTAAAGAAACAATAGCCACTCTTATTGCTAAAACACCTACAGAAATAACAATTAATAAAATAATAAGTACAACAATAAGGGTTGCCCCTTTTTCTTTAGATCGACTTTTATGAATTAAATGGGTCATAGACTTTCCCCCATCGCGTTGCGTAGAGCAATTGTTAAGTTATAAGTGCGGCGTAAGAATCGAGTTGTATTATCAGAAGCATGCACGGTTTGATCTAACATAAAAAAAGATTGCTCAGGATCTATTGCTTTGCTTTGGGCATTATTAGTAGAGCGCGCTAATACAGATATTTGTATTGAAAGAATTCGTGGCGGCATCACAGATGGTGTAGCATCTCGAGCAGCCTGTGCAGCAGCGCGATATTGGGGAATGGTATAATAAGCAAAATTGCCAGCCGCATTTTTTGCACCAAACAGCACATGGAAATGATCAATACGCGGCAATACAATTTGACCAGCGTCGCCCAACCCAGCAATAGTAGTCGGTTGAGCTGTGGCTACAGCTGAGGGAGTATTTGCATCACATGCAAGAGCATAATCTTGCTGGGAACTACCATTACTATCCAGACGTAAAAAATAACGCTCTACAATTAAATCACCTGCAAGTACATTCACACCTTCACAATTGGTCATATTCGTAGGCGCAATAAATTGGATAGTCAATTGATCACTTTGCACAACTGCATTTGAACTGTTCTGTATATTTGAAAGACCTTTCCAATGATTACTCACGGTACTCACCGTATCGCCGGCACCACGACTGAGTAATGTGTCAGCAATATAGGTATTTGTTCCAACGTTAGGGACAAAATTAACATTGTTATTATTGGTTGCAGTTGAGCCAGTTAATACAACACCACCCCAAGGGGTTGTATCAGTTAATATTGGATTGGTTACATTCCCATAATTTAGAAGGCGTATATCTCGGGCAATATATTCCAATCCAAAAATACCGCTATCTTGTATTTCAGCATTTGCTTTTTGTAGACGACTTGATAGAAGTCCACCAATAAATAATTGAGTCGCCGCGGCCACCAAAATTAGACCTAAAGCCAATGCCACCATCAGCTCAATTAATGTAAAGCCTCGTTGTTTCCACGATACAAATGAGTGAGCCATTAATATGCCTCCATCATTAAACAGTTCGAATTATTGACATAAACGCCATTTGTACTCATACAACTCGACACATCCGCGCTAGTGACTCCCTCATTTGTTGTAATTACTGGAGCGGTTTTTCCCCAAAAAACAAACAAACATTGCCTCTGCTGGGCCATTGTGCTTGTAACCCCTGGGCAATTCGTCATTGTGATTTTCATGCCAAGTTGATCAGCATTTCTTGCTGCTTGATATGCATCAAATTGGGCAAGCTGAGAAGGTGTACAAGCTGCATTGAAACACAAAGTAGGAGCAGTGGTGGCAGATGAATAGTTGCTATAACTACGGACAAATGCAGGATACTGACTAGCTTGAGAACTATTTACGCGAATGTTTTCTGCTAATCCTCTCATGATCATAATCGCTTGAGATTTACTTAATGCCTCTGAAGAAGCATCCATAGCCCGGACTTGCAAGGCAATATATCCTAAAACCCCTATCGCAATTAAAATTAGGGCAACCAACACTTCTAATAAACCCACCCCAACTTGAGCTTTTTGTTTAGAGCCCTGCATTAACATGTCTCCTCAGCTTTAAAAATTAATGTGCCAAGCTTTGTTAGAATAAGAATTTTCTTTTTATTTATTTTTGAATTACAGATAGATAAAAGTGTGTCTTGGGCGATATTGGTTATCACCCCATTCGCATTAAAAGTTAAAGTCGTCGCTGTTAACGAACTCTGCGTACCATCAGCAGCGATATTTTTAAGCTCAAGACTGTTATTGGAATCAGCTTTCCAATTCAAGGAAGTGGGAGTATTTAAAGCTGTTGAATTCAGATTAATAGAAACGTCTTGTCGACCAAGTATGGCTTGGCTCTTTGCTTCCGATAAAGTATTGATTAGATCTCGTTGGTTTCCATCTAGTCGTTTGCTTTCTAATAAATTCGACATAGATGGCGCGGCCATCATCGCGATAATAGCCATGACCGCAATCGTCACCATAAGCTCAACCAAGGTGAACCCGTCTTGTGGAATAATTCCCCTCATCCCCACACCCCAAATAAACTTTAAAATTTTTTATTTATTAATTAAATTTTACGTCTTATGTTTACAAAACAAATACAAAGCAGATAAAGGGTATAAAAAAACAGATAACTGTCATATCAACAATTACCTGTTTAACTTTTTAAAATCAGTATATTAAATACATCACACTTTACGCTTGAGTCACATGAATACGTAATTCCTTAGGAAGACTAAAGGTTATGTTCTCTTCACGCCCATCTAATTCTTTCGGTGCTTGAGCACCCCAATCTTGTAAACGTTGAATCACTTGTTTAATCAAAATTTCTGGCGCAGAAGCACCAGCGGTAACACCAATTTTGCAAGTTTCATTGAACCATGATTGCTCTAACTGATCAGCATTATCTACAAGGTAAGCGGCTTTACCCATACGCTCTGCAAGCTCACGTAATCGATTTGAGTTTGATGAGTTAGGTGAACCTACAACTAAAACCACATCACACTTTTCAGCTAAATCACGCACAGCATCTTGTCTGTTTTGAGTTGCGTAGCAAATGTCATCTTTACGTGGGCCCTGAATATGCGGAAATTTTGCACGCAAAGCATCAATAACCTTAGCTGTATCATCAATAGAAAGCGTTGTTTGAGTTACAAATGCAAGTTTCTCAGGATGTCGTACGGTAAGTGCAGCAACATCTTCTTCATCTTCAACCAGATAAATATCACCGCCTTTTAATTTGTCATATTGCCCCATTGTACCTTCGACTTCCGGGTGCCCCTCATGACCAATTAAAATAGCTTCAGTACCTTCACGCGCATATTTAGTCACTTCAATATGAACTTTGGTCACTAAAGGACAAGTCGCATCGAAAACTTTTAAACCTCGGCGTTCAGCTTCTTGTTGAACTGCTTTTGAAACACCATGCGCACTAAAAATTACAATTGAGTCATCCGGAACCTGATCTAGTTCATCAACAAAAACGGCCCCTCTTTGACGCAAGTCATCTACCACAAATTTATTGTGTACAACTTCATGACGTACATAAATAGGAGGATTGAAACATTCTAAAGCCCGATTGACGATTGCTATGGCTCGATCAACACCGGCACAAAAACCACGCGGATTAGCTAACACAATTTCCATAACAGCCTCAAAATTAATAAAACAGGGGAATTTCTCTTGAATATTTGCAATTAAAACTATTCAGTTTAAACGCACGGTACACTACAATAGCGAAGATATTTTATCATATCAGGAAAAATATCATGTCGGGTCTATTGTTTGTCGTTTCTGCTGCATCAGGAACGGGCAAAACATCTTTGGTAAAAGCCCTGCTTGACCGTGTGAGCAATTTACATGTTTCAGTCTCGCATACAACCCGAGGTCAGCGTCCCGGTGAGTTAGATGGTGTTCACTATCACTTCACTACAAAAGATGAATTTCTAGACCAAGTCAACCATGATGGATTTATCGAATACGCTGAAGTATTTGGTAACTACTATGGCACTTCTCAAGCTACGGTAAAACAACAGCTAGCTCAAGGACACGATGTCTTACTTGAAATTGATTGGCAAGGTGCAGAACAAGTACGCAAACTTTTTCCTGAATCCAAGCAAATATTCATTTTACCCCCAACTCAATTTGATTTACGTCAGCGTTTATCTAATCGTGGCACTGACTCAGTTGAAGTCATTGAGCATCGTTTAAGCTGTGCAGTAGAAGATATGCAGCACTACACGAACTTTGATTACATCATTATCAATGATGATTTTAATAAAGCCTTACATGAGCTTGAAGCTGTAATTACAGCGAACCGTTTGGTGCTATCTCAGCAAGCAAAACGTCATCAAGCTTTAATTCAGGACTTGATTACTCCTCAACCAAAACAGGAATAACTTGAGTCTAGATCGAAAGCCTTTTATACTATTTAGTCTGTTCAAATTTACCATTCCAGAACGAGAACTTTTATGGCACGCGTCACCGTTGAAGATTGTTTAGATCATGTAGACAACCGTTTTGAGCTTGTGCTCGTTGCAAGTAAACGTGCTCGTCAATTGGCACGTCAAGGCATGGAGCCAACTGTAGAATGGGATAACGACAAACCGACTGTAGTTTCTTTGCGCGAAATCGCGGCAGGGCACGTTACGAAAGAAATTCTTAAACAACGTGAGCAAGATTACCAAACTTCTAGTCTTGATCTTGCCCTTTCTACAAACAGCTTGAATTTAGAAGGTTTTTCTTTCTAATTCAACCTGTTTCATAAAAAAACCATCGTTTTTCTGCGATGGTTTTTTATTTGGCTTTGTCCCATATTTAAACATATTGAGAAAAGCAATTATTTTCATTGAAAAAAAAATACACTTTTTCAAATGAAAAAATTGACAAGTTCCGCAATATGCTTTTCATTAAGAAGCAGATAGATTTAGTTTTTCAGCAATAGGAAAAAGGGTGATTTATGCCAGGCGAAGAGGTCAGCCAAGCCAAGCAACAGCTCAAATTAATTATCGACCCTTACTTATCGGTAAGCGAAGTCGAAAAAGTGCTTGCTGCCTGCGATTTTGCCGATCTAGCGCACACTGGCATTACGCGTAAAAGTGGCGAACCCTATATTCTGCATCCGATTGCTGTAAGCTGTATTCTTGCAAACATGCGTTTAGATGCTGAAACTTTAATGGCAGCACTTTTGCATGATGTTATTGAAGATACTCAATATACAAAAGAAGATATTATTGAGAAGTTTGGCCTAACCGTTGCAGAGCTAGTCGATGGTGTAACCAAACTTAGCCAATCAAGCGATAAAGAATATAATAAGGCAGCTTCATTCCGAAAAATTCTGCAAGCGACCTTACAAGATCCGCGTGTCATCATTATTAAATTAGCAGATCGCTATCATAATATGACAACTCTAGGTGCTTTACGTCCAGATAAACGTGCCCGCATCGCTCAAGAAACTTTTGATATATTTGTACCGATGGCAAGATTAGTCGGCATGAATGAAATGGGCGATAATCTAGAGAATCTCTGCTATCAAAACCTTGACCTTGATATGTTTGATAACGTTCAGAATGCTCTGCTACAGACAAAGCCAGAACGTTGTAAATATCAAAGTATCTGGGAACAAAACCTCGCTGAACTTCTGCATAATTATCATATCCAAGGCCGTATTAAAAAGAAAAATAACAATATCGAATTATTACGCCATTTCGTTAAAAACGAGATGGATCTCCAAGAGCTTACCCATAGTCATGCTTTCGAAATTGTTCTACAAAGCATTGCCGACTGTGACCGCCTAGAAGAAGCATTAAGAGAAAACTTTCAGGTTATCCAGTACCAAGACCACATTCGTCGACCATTACCCGGCGGTAATCAGTCTTTATTGATTAAACTTAAAGGCGAAAAAACAACACTATCTCTTACCATTCAAACTGAGCTCATGCGTAAAGCTGCCCGTTTTGGGGTAGTTTTAGGTGAAAATGCGCCGCAAACTTGCCGCTCTGCCATTCAGGCTTCAATGCAGAACTTAAATACATTGATTGACGGTGAATGTGCTAAAACAACTTTTAATGATTTACTTGATTATCTACATCAAGAAAAAATCTGGGTATATACACCACACGGTCAACTGCATGAGCTACCGCAAGGCGCTACTGTAGTTGATTTTGCTTATTCAGCAAGCTTATTTTTAGGTAACCATGCGGTTGGTGCAAAAGTCGATGGAGAGATTAAACCACTCTCTACCCCATTAGTTAGCGGTCAGGTTATCGAGATTATTACGGATGTTTTGGCAACACCAAACCCAGACTGGCTAAGCTTTATTAATACGCAAAAAGCGCGTCGTGCATTACAGCATGTGCTTAAAGATCAAGATATCGAAGAACAACGTCTTGTTGGTGCACAAGCACTTTCTCGTGCATTAAAACTTTTTAATCGTTCAATCAATGATCTTTCTGAAGCGGACTGGTTAGATCTATTGCAATGGCGCCACATCGATAATAAAAATACATTGTTTGAACAAATTGCGGTTGGCGATTTACTACCTCAACTTGTAGCAAATCACTTATTTGCTCATGACAAACATCCGCAAGTAGAAAACTCAGATCGACTTATTCAAAGTACGGAAGGAGTCGACGTTAAATATGCACACTGCTGCAATCCTATTCTAGGCGATCCAATTCAAGGACATTTAACACGTCGCGGGTTAATTGTGCATCGAATTCGATGTCATAACTTGCTACATGAACAACATTTACACCCTGAAAATATCATGCCGCTTCAATGGAAAGCAGATGATGTAGATGATGTCCGTTTTACAGCATATCTTGCTATTTATATGGCAATGAGTGACGAACAGGTATCAGACCTAATCTATCAATGTCGTAAAAATAACGCTGGGGTAGAGATGGTTCACTCAAATGAGCAAAGAACTTTTGTGAATATTGTAGTGAATAACCGTAAACATATTGCAAAAGTCATTCGTGATTTACGCATGCACTATGGTTTCCCACGGATTGAACGTTTAGACGCTCCTGCTCCACAAATGGAAATTTCAAAAGTAAGTTAAATCTTTATAGAGACTATTGGTTATAAATTTTTGTTTCCTTAACAAAATCAAACTTTCCAAATTCACTTAATCAATTAAATCGATGATACTTTTGTCCAAAGCTATCATCGATTATGATGGAAATAGATTTAATCAAGGAGAACCAAATGTCCCGCCAAGTCATTCATACTGAAAATGCCCCTGCTGCTATCGGCACATACTCTCAAGCTATTTTAGTAGACAATACGCTATATCTTTCAGGGCAAATTGGTTTAGACCCATACAGTATGGAACTTGTAGAAGGTATCGAAGCTCAAATTCGCCGTGTATTTGATAATTTAAAAGCAGTTTGTGAAGCTGCTGGTGGTTCACTTGCAGATATTGCTAAGCTCAATATTTTTTTAACTGATCTATCAAATTTCCAACTCGTAAACCAAATTATGGGTGAATATTTTGCTCAGCCCTACCCTGCACGTGCAGCTCTTGGTGTAGCAAGCTTGCCAAAAGGCGCACTAGTGGAAATGGACGGAATTGTAATTATTAATCAATAAGATATAAATTTTCAAACTATCCAATTTTAAATATTTAGTTTTTAAAAAACGAACCACCTTGGCATAAAAATCTAAATTCTTTTTAGATTTCCGCTTAGGTGGTATTTTTTTATCCAAAATCCCAATAATGATAAATGAGATTTTAAATGAATTTCATTGACAAACGATAATAATTATCAATAATATCAATTATCGCATTTATATTTGGGGATCACTCCCATGTACGTTTGCTTGTGTCGTGGCATTACCGATCAGGATATTAAAGACGCTATTGAAAATGGCGCTGAAAGCTATCGTGAAATTCGCGATTTGCTTGATCTTGGTACATGCTGTGGACGCTGTGCACCAGAAGCTCGCGCTATTATTAGTGAAGAATTAGCAGAAATCGCTGCTCGCATTTCTGTAGCTGCATAATAAAAATTAATATTTAACAAAATTTATTGACTCCTCCACCGCTTTTTGCGGAACCTTTATAGTTCCTCATTCAAGCGGTTTTTTTTGACATAAAAACCTCCTTTTTAATATTGTGTTGTTTTTGATTGCGATTTTCATTTGCTGTTCCATAAATTACTCGCCATCTCCATGATTGTTCACTAAAATGGATTTATAGATTGCCTTAATTAAGTTTGAGGCAGAAATTGTTTTGGAGTAGCTACAATGAAAGGCAATCGTGATGTCATTAATCAGCTTAACCAAGTGCTGTATCATCATTTAACTGCAATTAATCAATACTTTTTACATTCACGCATGTTTAATGACTGGGGAATTGAGCAGCTTGGCTCTGCTGAATATAAAGAATCAATTCGTCAAATGAAGCATGCAGATAAAATCATTGAACGTATTTTATTTTTAGAAGGACTACCTAACCTTCAACATTTAGGTAAGCTTTATATTGGTCAACACACAGAAGAAGTTCTGCACTGTGACATTCGTAAAGTAAAAGAAAATATAGAAGCAATTCAAAAAGCGGTTGCTTTAGCTGAAACAGAGCAAGATTATGTCACTCGTGACCTTGTTCAAGAAATTCTAGAAAAAGAAGAAGAATACTGGGACTGGCTAGATACTCAAATTGATCTTATTGGCAATGTTGGTATTGAAAATTATATCCAGAGCCAAATGTAATTTCTCATAAAAAAATCCCCTTATACTTAAGGGGATTTTTTATTACTTCTCTTTTAGTAATTCTGATAGCGTTATTTTTTGCTTATAAAGATGTTGCAAAATAAATATTTGCTGCTGTGCCTGTTCTACTTTCCCGTTGTAAGCGAGCAATTTTGCGTATTTACGTAAGTTATATGGAGTAGGCTTATTCTTTATAAAATTTTCCCATTCAACCAAATCACCTTCAGATAAAATATTTTGGGGATTAAGTTCTATCCAACTTAAACGCTGCTCAAACTGTGTTAAAACAAAAATTTTACCACTTCCCATAAATTCAGCGTTTGGACGCTTATTATTAAAAAGCAAATTACTATTCAGAACATAGACATTGTAATCACGTAGAATTGCAATAATAAGCAATAAACTTACAACCCATGATAAGCGAAAAAGATGTTTGTTGAGGATAATTCCCTTAAGTACAGTAGTTTGTGCTTGCACAATACCCAGTAGGAATCCACAAGTAAGTAAGAAATAAGCATAGCGCTGTGGAAACTCTAACATGGCATGAATAAGCACTGTACAGACCATCATAATCGCTATAATCGAGATGGTATTTTTAGCCTGTTGATTTAACCAAATAAACCAGCAAGCAAAGTAGGTAATGATTACAGTACCCAAGGGAATACCATTCCAGATAATTAAATCAAGCAGTACATTATGTGCACTAGTCGTCCACTCTCCTGTTGGGAAAGCATGGTAAACTGTCATTTGTGCCACACTGGTTTGATTCCAACCATAACCTAACCAAGGGTGCTGCTGTACAGCAAGCAACATTTGTGACCAGATATTAAAACGCAAATACCCAGAGCTTGCTCTTTCAACCAAACCACTTGCTTCGGTTACATCAGTACTTGACCATGCTTCAATTAAATTAGTAGCAAATGGTAGAATTACACCAGCCATTACGAAAAAACCGACGCACCACAAAAAACCTTGAAAAACTCCAAATCTTTTTTGTTTCCCAAATTGTTTAACTATCCAATAGATGAATAAAAATGGAAAAACGATCCATGATGTTCGTGACTGACTCAAGGCGATCGTAAACAGAATAATGAGGGCTGAAGGCAGGAGTAACCAGACGGTTGCCTTATTTTTTTCATATAGATACAAACATCCTAATAACCCAATAATTAGGAATGTTGCCATGTTGTTGGGTTGACCAAAATTTCCGTAAGGACGGTTACCAATCAGATGAAGGGTATAAATTAAATGTGATTCAATATTCAACCATTGAAAAATTGCTATAAGACTAGTTAATAGCGATGTAATAATTACTAATAAGCTAAAACCTGAAAAAATTTGATCTCTCTTTTTTTGATCTAAAGATAGGTTGTAGCCAGCCAAGACCATAAACCAAAAACCTAATAAGTAAAATGTACTTAATAAAGCCGTACTTAAATCAAAAACTAAACCAAAGCCCCACTGCACAATAGGAATTAAAGTAAATGGTAGCAACAATATCTGTGCTCTAGGAATTTTAATATTTTGTTGAAGTAAAGCAATTAATACACATAGCCCAGCCCCAAAAGTACTGACTTCACTTGAGAACATGACCCACGGGCTGTAGTGAAATGGAGACAACCATGCAAAACCCAACAGGATTGCAGCGAAGAACAGAAAGAATACTTGCATAGTGAGAGGCTAGAGACCAAAACTTGTGAGAATTATACATGGAAGTCTAAAAAAGAATGTATGAAGTCTAAATGAAAAGACCTTAATAAAATTTAGTATAAAAAATTAAGGAATGTGTGAAGCTGGTATCAAGTGCTGTGTACTACCATACTCCCAAAAATTTGGTGCCATCCGTCCGACATAACTCGTACACCCCCAGCAAGTTAAATCTTGTCCTAAGTACATAATCGTAATGTATAAAAATAAAGCTCCCCATAAAGCAATTAGTAGTTTTGTAGCTCTATAAGGATATTTCAAATATTCTTTAGACTGCTCCGACTGAGAAAAAGCAAATGCTAAAAATAATATACAGGCTATTTGTGAAGCGGGATAAACCATACTTCCTGAGAACATCGCATCAACTAAAATTGCAATTAAGCCAGCTTTCGTAATAGGTAAAGCATCCTTATCTCGAAACAACTTAACAACTTGATATATCATCCAAACTAAAAAAATACACCCAACTATTCCCCATTCAAAAATTAACCTTAAATATAAATTATGTATGTGATGTCCATATTTATATTGGATTTCTGAGAGATACCCCCCCCCAACTCCAGACCATGGCTTTTCTTTCCATTGCTCAAAAACAAAACTCCACATCTCTGCACGCATGGATGTCCCCACTCTCATTACGGTCATGGTATTTTTATCAGCGAAATAAATCGTAGTTTTATAAACTACAAAAGCAAAAAAAATGTAAATACAGCTTTGCAAAATGAGCTTTCGATTTTCTCGAGAGTAGATAACGAAAACTAACAATCCTGTCGCTACAGCAAATAAAGCGGATCTAGCTCCATCAAAAAACCATGCTAGAGCAAAAAAGAAACTAGCAAATGGATAAAAGTAATGAATATATGGATACTTTTTATTTTTCAAAAAAATTAGAAAAAAGAATATAGGCACGATAATACTGTCATAAATTCGGATCGTGCCAGAGTTAAATTGCCAATCAAACCATTGTTTATATAAAATAAAATTAGCGATAGAGATGCAAATAAATAAACATGGAATAAATGCTGAAACAACGATCAATGCTAAGCCATGTTCTATATTTTTTACATTCTTTAAATCATATGGCAAAGCAGAAAATATAAATAGTAATGCTATCGCAGACCAAAGTTCTTGAAACTGAAAAATGCTATAAGTTGTTATCTGTATAGCAATTAATAAACCAATCAGAAAAAAAGTAATTTGAGTGGAAATTGAATATTCTATTTTTTTTGTAAAAATCAAAATTAACAAAGCAAATAGTGCCAATGGAAACTGTAATAAACGAAGTTCATCATATTGGAAAACTGACCAACCAATTTGATAACCTAATAATGCTGTAATGAGATAAATTCCTATTAGTAGGAACATTATATTTTTTTTCAACATATTTATTTTCTTCAATAAAAAAAGAGAGGTAGCAACCTCTCTTTTTTTAGCTATTTATTACGAAGCACCACATGATTTAGGACGTAAATTTGTTGCAACATCAGTTTTACAACGCCATGTACCCGTAGTGCCTGCTGTAGCACTATCAGCTGTTCGTTCCCAAGAAATTTTCTTACCGTTGATTTGTGAAGTACCTTGCAATGTACATTCAATTGTTGTCAATCCAGTAGTAGCAACAGATACTGAAATAGAAGAACAAGCATTACTCGAGCTTTGTAGTCCTACGTCAGATGCTGCAGATAAATTAGCTGCTAAACCTTCTGCTAATTTAGTTTCTGTATTAGTTTTACCAGCTGTAATATCGGTTAAACCTGTTCCTACTTGAGACTTAGCAATATAGTTTTGATATGCAGGAATCGCAATTGCTGCCAAAATACCAATAATGGCAACCACGATCATAAGCTCAATTAATGTAAAACCTTTTTGTGCATTCATAGCCTTTTCCCCAAAGATTGTATGTATGTTTTTATATAAGCTTTTTCAGCTATCAACTATATTGCAGCATCCATGCCAACTTTTATTTTAATTAAAAAACAAATATTTATATTAAATTTAACTATTCTTAAATATTAAATCGGTGTAAATAATTGACAAAAATTGTCACTCAAACTTTATTGGTAATATGTCACTAATAAAAAATAGCTCATCACTTATTTCAATTTTTTAATTCTTTATTGTGATAAAAATCTCATTAAAAATAAATAAATAGGTGACATTTTTTGTCAGTCACCTTTAAAAGTAAAATTATGAAAATTAGCTAATATAAGAATATCAAAAAACGAGCTAATTAAGAATAATCGGAGCATTGCCTAATTCATTGGATTGATCGGGCATGTTTTCGTCATAAAACCGTGACATCACCTCTCCAATTTGTTGTACGCCCATCACTACAGCTTGCTGATATTCTTTTTGCTTAAGCTTTTGTACTATTACTTCACAAATCTGTTGCCAGACTTGATCGTTAGTCGCATTTCGAATGCCACGATCAAATATAATTTCTACCGTTCGTTCACATAAATTTAGGTATAACAATACGCCGCTATTTAATGCAGTATCCCAAACGCCTAGTTCTGCAAATAATTGCTGTGCTCTTAAACGCGTGTTTTGTCTATAAGCTTGTGAACATGGAATATGGCCTTCAATTACAACCTGTATTTCTCCAACATGGCCATGTTCTGCCTGCTGTACAGCATCTGCGATAGCTTGCTTATCTTGTTTTGAAAAATAACGACTACTAGCAGGTAAATAACATAGATGTTTAAACCAACGTTTTAGACTTGGCTCTACAGATTCTTCAATTTTTGGTTGAGTAATAATTTGTGTTGTTTCTGATGTTGTTACCATGAGCCTGAAGCACCTCCACCGCCAAAACGGCCTCCGCCGCCACCATAGCCTCCGCCACCTCCGCCGAAGCCTCCTCCACGTCCACCGCCACCAGAACCACTCAGAATGGCCTGTAAAATAAATTGGGCAATTGATGTAATGAGTAAAAAGAAAATACCAAAACCAAGTAGTAAGCTAGTGACTAGCCCTGCTCCATTTACGAATCCTGCTACTGCAGCAGCAACACCAGCTGTAGATGCACTAAGCGGACGACCGACAATAAATGAACCCACAATTCCAGCAACAAGAATAAATAAAGCCATTGTCAGCGTTGTCTGCTTGGCTTGCTGTTCTTCTGCAGCTTGATGCTGACGTTCTTTTAAATCTTGAGCAGCTTGCTGTGCTACTTCTGGGTCAAGATTTAAAATTCTTCCAATTTCATCGATACCTGCACTCAAACCTTGTGCATATTGGGCTTGTTTAAAATAAGGTGTAATTTGGTTTCGAATGATCCGACTTGCCACAATATCCGGCAACACACCTTCTAGGCCATAACCAGTTAGTATTTGTATACGGCGGTCATTTACAGCGACTGCAATGAGTAATCCATTATCACGTTTAGATGATCCCAATTGCCACTTTTCACCAATACGTAACGCATAATCAAAGATATCTTCTTGACCAGTTGTGGGAACAATCACAATACCAATCTGCGCTTTGCCTTGTTGGTATAAACTTAGAATTTTTTGATTAAGTTGCTGCTTCTCAGCCTCGCTTAAGATATTGGCTTGATCAATAACAGGCTGGTTTAAAGTTGGC
This sequence comes from Acinetobacter sp. LT1, assembly GCF_059800965.1. Taxonomy (NCBI): domain Bacteria; kingdom Pseudomonadati; phylum Pseudomonadota; class Gammaproteobacteria; order Moraxellales; family Moraxellaceae; genus Acinetobacter; species Acinetobacter sp. LT1. The sequence goes on along the minus strand of NZ_JBBAXE010000004.1, from coordinate 110,819 downwards.
AAACCACGAATTGATTCCCCATCAGCCATATCATTAGTAAATTGGACTTGAGGAGCAGGACTTGAAGCAGCTTGCCCCTCTATTTTAGTTGCAGCAGCTTGAGTTTGTTGCTTTTGAACAATTTTGCCAGCAACTATTGCGTCTCCCTCATCGGTAGCAGTTGCAATATTAGTTTCACTCCATGCCGTATTCTGAAAAAGAACACCACAACAAAGCAAAATTAAGGTCGAAATAAAGACCTTAATTTGCTTTGATTGAAGCAATAGAGTATTTCTCATACGGCACTCCTTTGATTTGTAAAATTAATCAAAAGAAACTTTTGGAGCCTGTTGTGCAGATGCTTCTGCAGAGAAATTGGCTTTTGGATGCATACCAATTACTTTTGCTGTTACTGCCTGAGGGAACTGACGCACATATGAGTTATAGTCTTGTACTGTTGTAATATAACGATTACGCGCAACAGCAATACGGTTTTCAGTACCTTCAAGCTGAACTTGTAGTTCTTGGAATTGAGTATTGGCTTTCAAATCTGGGTAATTTTCCGAAACAGCAATGAGTCGAGATAACGCCCCTGTTAATTGACTTTGAGCCTGTTGATATTTTTCAAGTAAAGCTGGGTCTTCTAAAACTTCTTTATCAACTTTTAAACCTGCCACATTAGAACGTGCCTGTGTCACTTCAGTTAATACTTGCTCTTCGTGCTTAGCATAACCCTTAACTACGTTCACAAGATTTGGTACCAAATCTGAACGACGTTGATATTGGTTCTGTACTTCAGACCACGCTGCTGTTACAGCCTCATCTTTTACTTGTAGAGTGTTATAGCCACATCCCGAAAACAGTAAGGTACTGGCAAGTGTTGTTGCGATCGCAAATTGTTTCAACGTTTTCATCGTCACATTATCCTCAAGTTTTTCTTTATATTTTTAACCTCTTTACCTGATTGTATGATGAATTAGGCATTATTGTGTTGCTTTTATTTTATTGATTTTAAAAAACCGGACTTTTAAATCCGGTTATCTATTAGCTCAATCGCTGATCTTTTTCTTGTTCAAAACTTGCCATTTGATATTCTTCTGCCAAAGAGCTTTTCCAATAATTAACCATCCTGCCATAATCTTTTTGACTCGGATGAAAGTCTTTTTTGTAATATGCAAAGTATTCAGGCATTAACTGAACAAGCATCTTCATCAGCAAATATAATCCAAATAAATTACCCCCGATTTTAGGTAAGCTATTCCATTTATCTTGCCAAAATAAACGAGTTGTCCCATAAAAAGCGAGGCTCGCAAATCCTGTAGTGACGCTACGCATTAATAATCTGCGAATACGATCATCACCATATACATGTTGATAAACATCAAATGCAACCGAACGGTGTTCAATTTCTTCAATCGCATGCCATACCCAAAGTTTTAGCGCATCTTCATCTAGCGTCTTTAATAACTCCGGGTGCTGTAAGACATATCCCCCAAGTAAAGCAGTGAAATGTTCAAACGCACAGGTCAATGCCAATTGCAGCTTAGGTGGAATTGTTCTTAAATATTTATCCCGCTCATTTAGCCAATTTTGAAAACTGTCCAGATTATAATCATCCCGTCGCCAAGCTTCATTAAATTCGCCATGTGCTTTGGAATGCATGGCCTCTTGTCCAATAAACGCCGCAATTTGTGCTTGTAGCTGAGGATCCGAGACTTTATCACGCACATTACGTACGCTATTTACAAAAAATTGCTCACCTACCGGAAACGTTGATGAGAGTGCAGTTAAAAAATGCGACATGAGGGGTGAATTTGCAAAATAGTGCCGCTTGATGGCCTTTGGATTAAATTCAAGACGACGCACTGTAATACCCAACGCTTTTCGACGATTTAAATATGATTTTTCTGCCGTCATACCTGCGATGTTCATATTCAACACCTACTGTATTGAAGAAGGAAGTTTCGAGTATGTCTCGAGCTTAAAAAGCTAAAAAGGGCAAAAAAGCTTATTATATTTGCCAAAAACATCAAAGTGACTAATGGCAGCCAATAAAAAAGCCTACTTGAAGTAGGCTTTTTTCAGTTATTTAACAAATTAATTTATTAAACACCAAGATAATCCAAAATGCCTTCAGCAGCTTGACGACCTTCCCAAATCGCTGTCACAACAAGGTCTGAGCCACGTACCATATCACCACCAGCAAAGATTTTCGGGTTTGATGTCTGAAATTTGAATTCTTGCTTTTCAGCTGCGACAACACGGCCTGAACCATCAAGATTGATATTCACATTACCAAACCAGTCTGCTGGGCTTGGGCGGAAACCGAAAGCAAGTAAAACTGCATCAGCTGGTAATACTTCTTCAGAACCAGGAATTGGCTCAGGACTACGACGGCCACGACTATCTGGTTCACCCATTTGTGTCGTTACCACTTTTACGCCTGTTACCTTGCCATTTTCACCAACGATTTCGACTGGTTGGCGATTGAATAGGAATTTCACACCCTCTTCATAGGCATTTTTTACTTCACGCGCAGAACCTGGCATGTTGCTTTCATCACGACGGTATGCACAAGTTACATCGTGAGCACCTTGGCGCAATGAAGTCCGGTTACAGTCCATTGCGGTATCCCCACCACCTAGAACAATCACCTTTTTCCCATCTAAGCTGATGTATTCACTTGGATCTTTTTCCCAACCTTGACAACGATTCACATTAGAGATTAAGAAATCAAGTGCATCATAAACACCATCAAGATCTTCACCCGGGAAACCACCTTTCATGTAGGTATAAGTTCCCATACCCATGAATACTGCATCATATTCTGCAAGTAATTCATCAATCGTGATGTCTTTACCAATTTCAGTATTTAAACGGAATTCGATGCCCATGCCCGTGAAAATTTCACGGCGGCGTTTCATGACATCTTTTTCCATTTTAAATTCTGGAATACCGAATGTAAGTAAGCCACCAATTTCAGGACGCTTATCAAATACAACTGGTTTAACACCACCACGAGCTAGAATATCCGCACAGCCTAAACCTGCTGGACCAGCACCAATAATTGCAACTTTTTTGTCAGTCCATTTTACGCCTGACATATCTGGACGCCAGCCTAAAGCAAAAGCTGTGTCATTGATATATTTCTCAGCATTACCAATGGTTACTGCACCAAAACCATCATTTAAGGTACAAGCACCTTCACACAAACGGTCTTGTGGGCATACGCGACCACATACCTCAGGTAGTGTATTGGTTTGATGACAAAGCTCAGCAGCTTGGAAAATTTGGCCTTCAGCGATCAGTTTTAACCAGTTTGGGATGTAGTTATGTACAGGACATTTCCATTCGCAATATGGGTTACCACAGCCTAAACAACGGTGAGTCTGATTAGTGACAGTTTCCGATGTAAAAGGCTTATAAATTTCCACAAATTCTGCTTTGCGGACAGTAATATCTTTTTTCTCTGGATCTTGGCGTGGTACATCCAGAAATTGAAAGTCATTATTTAGGCGTTCTGCCATGTCTCTCTCCGTGGGTAGGCGCGGATTTCCTTGCTTGTTGCCCGCACCTGCCTATGTCTTTGCAGTCGTGGAATTATTGTGGGTCAGCTTGTGTTGTTTTCAAAAGCGTTTGCAAATTAGCAGCTTTTGGTTTCACAAGCCAGAATTTACGGCTGTAGAAATCGAACTCATTGCGGATTTTATAAGCCCAAGCACTACCAGTTTCTTTGATATGCTCATCGATAATACGCAACAAGAACTCTTTATGATCTTCCATAGATTCTGTTGAGATACGATTTAAATCAATCAATTCATGGTTGTAGTAATCTACGAAGTCATTATCGAGGTCAAGTACATAAGCAAAACCACCAGTCATGCCCGCACCAAAGTTATGGCCTACTTTACCAAGTACAGTCACAACACCACCTGTCATATATTCACAGCAGTGATCACCCGCACCTTCGATTACAGCAAATGCGCCAGAGTTACGAACTGCAAAACGCTCACCCGCTGTACCTGCTGCAAAAAGCTTACCGCCAGTTGCACCATACAAACAGGTATTACCAATAATTGCTGTGTTCTGTGTTTGGAAAGGTGAACCTTGTGGTGGGAAAATCGAAATACGACCACCCGCCATACCTTTACCTACATAGTCGTTTGCATCACCTTCAAGACGGATGTGTAAACCACCAGCATTCCAAACACCAAGCGACTGACCAGCTGTACCAGTTAAGTTCATTACAACTGGATGAGCTTCCATACCCAAGTTGCCGTAGCGACGAGCAATTTCACCCGAAACACGAGCACCGATTGAGCGGTCACAGTTCACGACGTTGAAGTTGAACTGACCACCAGCGCTTGACTCAATTGCAGGAAGCATTTCAGCGACCATTCTCTCAGCCAATACACCTTTATCAAATGGTGCATTACCTTCTACTTGACAGTATTGTGCTTTACCTTCAGCAGAAGGATGAGAAGTTAACAGAGCACTTAAATCAAGGTGAGCATGTTTTTCAGTTTCACCCGGCAATACTTCAAGCAAATCAACACGACCAATTAAGTCTTTCAATGAAGAAACACCTAATGCTGCCAACCATTCACGAGTTTCTTCCGCAATAAAGTGGAAGAAGTTGATAAGCATTTCTGGCTCGCCAATATAGTGCTCTTGACGTAAATGATCTTGTTGAGTTGCAACACCGGTTGCACAGTTATTTAAGTGACAAATACGGAGGTATTTACAACCTAGAGCGATCATTGGTGTTGAACCAAAGCCGAAACTTTCAGCACCTAAAATTGCTGCCTTGATTACATCAAGACCAGTTTTTAAACCACCATCAGTTTGTACACGTACTTTTCCACGCAAGTCGTTTACACGAAGTGCTTGATGCGCCTCACTCAAACCTAATTCCCATGGAGAACCCGCATGGTGAATTGAAGAAAGTGGAGATGCTGCGGTACCGCCGTCATAACCTGAAATGGTAATGAAGTCTGCATACGCTTTTGCAACACCAGCAGCAATCGTACCTACACCCGGCTCAGATACCAATTTCACCGATACCATTGCTTTCGGGTTAACTTGTTTCAAGTCAAAAATTAACTGAGACAAATCTTCAATTGAGTAAATATCATGGTGTGGCGGAGGTGAAATTAGCGTTACACCAGGTACCGAGTAACGTAAACGTGCAATTAAACCATTTACTTTACCACCTGGTAACTGACCGCCCTCACCTGGTTTTGCACCCTGAGCAACTTTAATTTGCAATACTTCAGCAGAAGTTAGGTATGCAGGAGTTACACCAAAACGACCAGATGCGATCTGTTTGATTTTCGAGTTACGAATTGTGCCGTAACGAACAGGATCTTCACCGCCTTCACCAGAGTTTGAACGACCGCCAATCGTATTCATCGCGATTGCAATTGCTTCATGTGCTTCTGGAGAAAGAGCACCTAAAGACATACCTGCCGAGTCAAAACGAGGCAAGATATCTTCAACCGATTCAACTTGCTCAACTGGAATTGAGTTCGTTGTTTTTAACTTAAATAAGTCACGAATAGTCGCTACTGGGCGGTTATTCACCAGCTCAGCATATTCTTTAAAGTCTTCGTATTTACCAGAGCGAACGGCTTTGTGTAATGCATTAATTACATCTGGGTTGAACGCATGATACTCTTTATCAAATACGAATTTGAGCAAACCACCCTGATCAATTGGCTTACGATTTGACCAAGCTGTCGCTGCTAATTTTTTCTGGTCTTTTTCAAGATCAGCAAATGTTGCGCCCTGAATACGACTTGGAACACCTAAGAAACATTGATCTACCACTTCTGATGATAAACCTACTGCTTCAAAAAGCTGACCGCCACGATAAGAAGCAACTGTAGAGATACCCATTTTTGAAAGGACTTTTAATAAGCCTTTCTCAATACCTTTACGGAAGTTTGCTTGCGCATGGATTGGGTCACCTAAAAGCTCACCTTTAGCGATCAAATCATTGATCACGTCATATGCAAGATATGGGTAAACTGCGGTTGCACCAAAACCAAGTAATACCGCAAATTGATGCGGATCACGTGCAAAACCAGTTTCAACCATGATGTTTGCATCAGTACGCAGGCCAGTTTTGATGAGGTAATGATGTACCGCACCTGTTGCAAGTGCTGCGTTTGCAGGTAATAAACCTTGGCGGATATTTTTATCAGTTAAAACAATTAAAGTTTTACCATCACGAACCGCTTGCGCCGCTTCTTCACAGATACGCGTGATCGCAGCTTGCAAGCCTTCTTCTTCGGCATAGTTTAAATTGATATCAACTGCTTCATAACCCGGACGCTCAATGCTACGGATTTGCTGCATTTTTGAATTTGACAATACAGGGCTAGAGATGATGATACGGTCAGCATGCTCAGGGCCTTGCTCAAAGACATTTTGTTCACGACCTAAACAGGTTTCAAGCGACATTACAATTGACTCACGTAGCGGGTCAATTGGCGGGTTTGTCACTTGAGCAAACTGTTGACGGAAGTAATCTGTTACGTGGCGTACTTGACGAGATAATACAGCCATTGGCGTATCATCACCCATAGAACCAACAGCTTCTTGTCCGCTTTCAGCGATTGGACGTAACAACTGGTCGCGCTCTTCAAATGTCACCATAAACATTTTTTGAGCCGCTTTTAAAGCATCGCCAGTTAAACCTTTATCGACTAATTGCTCTTCAAGTTCTGGGTTTGCATTTAAACGAATCGCATGATCACGTAACCACTCACGGTACGGACGCATGTTTTTCAAATGTGTACTAACATCTTTAGTATCAAGTACTTTGCCTGTTAAGGTATCAACTACCAAAATTTGGCCAGGACCTACACGACCTTTAGAAACTACGTCTTCAGGCTCATAACCCCAAACACCGATTTCAGATGCCAAGGTAATGTAATCATTTTTGGTAATTACCCAACGCGCAGGACGCAAACCGTTACGGTCAAGCATACAGATTGCATGACGGCCATCTTGAATAACGAGACCTGCTGGGCCATCCCAAGCTTCCATATGTTTAGAATTGAACTCATAGAATGCGCGTAAGTCTGCATCTAAAGTTTCTACGTTTTGCCAAGCTGGTGGTACGAGCATACGTAAGGCACGGAATAAATCCATACCACCACCGACTAAGATCTCAAGCATATTATCTAAGCTTGAAGAGTCCGAACCCGTACGGTTAACGATTGGGTTAAGCTCAGTAAGACCTGGTAATAATGGGTTTTCAAATTTAGGAGTACGCGCCAACGCCCAGTTACGGTTTGCTGTAATTGTGTTGATTTCACCATTATGAGCAAGGTAACGGAATGGTTGAGCCAACGGCCAACGCGGCAATGTATTAGTAGAGAAGCGTTGGTGGAATACCACGATATGTGATTTTAAACGCTCATCAGCTAAGTCTGTATAGAACTCAGCAATTGCAGCCGGCATCATCAAGCCTTTATAGCTGATTACTGTCGAACAAAGCGTAGTCACATAGAATGACGGATCATTTTGTAATTGTTGTTCTGCACGACGACGTGCTAAGAATAATTTACGGTTAAATTCAACTTCAGTCACACCCATTGGACAGTTCACAATGACCTGTTCAAAAGCAGGGAGCGATTGAAGCGCAATTTCACCTAGTGCATCGTTATTTGTAGGGACAACACGCCAAGCCAGTACACGTAGGCCATCTGACTCGATTTCTTTCGTTAAAATATTTTTAGAATGTTGCGCTAATGCCGGATCAGTATTTAAAAATACAGTACCCACAGCAAAAATTTCACTCAGTGTAATATCACTCAGTTTTTTTGCTTCATCACGGAAAAATTGCTTTGGCATCGCCAATAATAAGCCGCAACCATCTCCCGTCTTGCCATCTGCGGCAATACCACCACGGTGCGTCATGCAACTTAAACTGTGAATCGCGGTTTCAACTAGATGATGACTTGATTCACCCTTCATATGGGCAATCAGTCCAAAACCACAGTTATCCTTAAACTCATCAGGTTGATATAAACCTTGAGCGGGAGCTACAGTATTAGGCGATGGCATGTGCATAGCGTACCCTTCTTTCAATAAGGCTCTTTCGAGCGTCAAACAAACAACTTCTTTTTGCGATAGTGCCTACGGACGACAGTTAGCTCAATGTTTCACAAAAAAAATTTTTGGGCTGATAAGCCAATATACGCTGTTCCATTTTTACGTACACTGGTTTTTGCTAGAAAAATGTTTTGACTTATTTCGCACTCTTTTAAAGCAGTTCGACCCCTCGACTCTGCATAGAATTTACTCTTTAGAGCGCTAAAATAGTTTACAGCACATTAATAAGCACAAGAATAAAGCAAAAACTATGCCAATGTTATTTTTTGCAATTAAGTATTTATAATTGTTGAAAATAGATCGATTTTATTCGCGTTATCATTTTAATAAATGACTAAATATGCACCACAGTTGATCAAAAAATATATATGACTATTATTATTGCACCATATTTGTGCGATACATCCTTATAATTAATTACCTCTTGTGCCCTCATTTGTTGCATTTTTTGCTGTAGGTTCTGTTGTACGATTCTGTTGAGCCTTTTTAGCCACATCAACTGCCGAATTAGACTGATGTACATCCACAACATTCCCCTCAGCATCTCGACGAATAATCGTTGTACGAGTTGTAGAATTTGTTGCTGGAGCCGTTACTTTAGGTTGTGTAGCCACGCCGCCCCCTATGAGTAAGGACTCATCAATTTTGGGCAGAGCAGCTGGACGTAACCGCACTTCATAAGTTTGGCTAATACCACCTTTCATTTCATCCGTCCCTAAATCATTGACTAATGGCGCATAGGTCGAAAATTGTTGCGGTTGAGGTTTAATTGATTCAGGTAAATCAAGATTAAGTTGGGTTAACTGCTGAATTGCATCTTCAGAACGTTTAAATACACCATATGTCAAAACATATTGTTCAGATTGCTTATCTCCACTTAAACGGAAGTAGATAAATTTATTCCGTTCTGGACGATTTTTTAAAAAGTTTTTAATAATATCTTCATCAGACGCACGGAAAAGCTCAAGCGTCCATTGTTTCTTGTTTTCATTAATAAATTTTGTACCGCGGAACTCTGCCTCATGTTGACCAGAAGCAACCGTACGGGTTGTTAAATCAAGAGGTCTAACTTCATCAGCTAAAGCCCCTAAATTAGCCGTTGTTGCCACCTTCTCTGGCTGAATTTGCACTGGCGCATCCGAATCAGCTGATTTTTCAACTTCAACCAGCTTTTTACTATCGGTCATTACCCAAAAAATAAAAGCGAGCAACAAGCAGACGATACCACCCACCAACCAGATATATTGTTGAACATTCTGCCAAAGTGTACGTGATACAGTCATGTGTTACCTTAATTTATTATCCGTGTTGATTTGCCAAAATAGCTTGTTTCATGAGTTCAACATCAAAGTCTTTAGTAATTACTGCTTGCCCAAGTTGCTTTAACAGCACTAAACGTAATTGACCATTGAGAACTTTTTTATCATGCGCCATATATCCAAGGAATTCATCCAATGGAATTTTTGGACATGATATCGGCAAATTAGCGCGTTGAATAATTTTTTTTGTACGCCCTACATCATCGCTTGAAATCCAACCTAAACGTTGTGATAAATCAGCTGCCATCACCATGCCTGTCGCTACTGCTTCACCATGCAACCAAGTGCCATAGCCAAGGTAAGATTCAATCGCATGACCGAAAGTATGACCCAAGTTGAGTAAAGCTCGTTCGCCTTGCTCTTTTTCATCGTTAGCGACAATACGCGCTTTATGAGCACATGAACGATAAACAGCTTCTGCTAAAAGTTCAGCATCTCGCCCAATTAACCCATCCATATTCTGCTCTAACCAAACAAGAAAATCAGCGTCACCCAACAAGGCATATTTAATGACTTCTGATAATCCAGCAGATAACTCTCGATCTGGTAAAGTATCAAGTTGAGCCATATCAGCCAAAACAACTTGAGGTTGCTGAAATGCGCCCAACATGTTCTTACCAAGAGGATGATTAATCCCCGTTTTACCACCCACACTTGAGTCTACTTGTGAAAGAAGTGTAGTCGGAACCTGAACAAAATAAACACCACGTTGGAAACATGCTGACGCAAAACCAGCCATATCCCCAATAACACCACCACCCAAAGCTAAAACCGTACAATCACGATTAAAACCAGCTTCAAGTAAAGCATCAAAAATTAAATTTAGATGTTGAATATCTTTATATTTCTCACCATCTGGCAAAATACAAGTCGCTACAGTTTTACCCAAACTTTTTAAAGCCTCTTGATAATGAGATAAATATAAAGGAGCGACCGTTTCGTTACTCACGATCATGATCTGTTGACCATGAATATAAGGCTCAAGCAACTGCTTAGGATCAAGTTGACTGCCAATAAAAATAGGATAACGGCGTTCGCCTAATTCAACATGTAAAGTTTGCATGAGTTTATAAAACCACAAGTAAGTTTGGCTATTTTAGCGGGTTGGACAAAATAAGTTGCAGAATCTTTTGAGCAAGATCACGAGCAGCACCCTGATTGGTTTCAATCGTGTAATGCGCAACTTCACGATATAAAGGATCACGTATTTTCAACAAATCACGTAATTTTTGTTCAGGGTTTTCAACTTGTAATAGAGGTCTATTTTTATCGCGGTAAGTTCGTTGTAATTGTAGTTCTACAGGAGTGTAAAGATAAACAACAATACCACGTTGCTTTAGAAATTCGCGGTTGGGTGCTTGAGTAATTGCACCTCCACCTGTCGCCAACACTAAGGCTTTACGGGAAGTCAACTCATTTAACACTACCGTTTCACGAGTGCGAAATCCAAACTCCCCTTCTTTCTCAAAAATCCAGGGAATAGTGGCACCTGTTTTGCGTTCAATTTCATGATCACTATCTAAAAATTCACGCCCTAATAGTTCGGCTAAATGACGTCCAACGGTTGTTTTTCCTGCCCCCATGGGCCCTACCAAATAAATATTTGGCAGGGTTTCAAACGCTTTGCTTGGCAAGGCGCCACCTATTTCAATTGCTTTCATTAAAAAATATATTAATGATTTCTCACCAAAGTGTCATTAACAATTCGTGGCGTAACGAAAATCAGTAACTCTTGCTTATCATCAGATTTCTGATCTTTCCTAAATAGGCGTCCAATTCCCGGTAAATCCCCAAAGAAAGGAACTTTGGTTTGAGAGTTAAGGGTTGTCTGCTCAAACACCCCTCCTAAAATGACTGTCTCACCATTATTCACCAACACATTTGTCTTGATATTATTTTTATTTAGGATCAATTCACCATTAGGAGCCGCACCCGAAACCGAATCCTTTGAAATATCCAATTTCATTTGAATTTTACCATCAGGCGTAATACTCGGGGTAACATCTAGGCTTAATAGTGCATCTTTAAAAGAGGTACTTGCTGTAGCACCAGCAGCAGAATTCGTTGTAGTTTGATATGGGACCTGTTGACCTGTTGCAACTTTTGCAGGCTGTTTATCTGCAGTCATTACTTTAGGGGTAGAAATAACCTCACCATAGCCATCAGCTTGTAATGCAGAAAGTTCAAGATCAAGCATAAAATCAGACATACTAATCAAGCCAAAGGCAATACTCCCAGCCGGATTGGTTACACCTAAATCGACATTTAAGTTATCTGGACGTTCAATCGTGTATTTATAACCACCCGTAGTCTCATCCTTTTTGGGCTCTCGTAAATTCCACAAGGTCGTTTCACTACCACCAACTAACAAATTATTATTGTTAGTGATCCCTTGCGATAATATACCCCATTTAACACCGAGCTCTTTGGTAAAAGAAGTAGATGCTCTTACAATTCGCGCCTCAACCATAACCTGTTTAACTTGTACATCCAACAGATCAATCATTTTACGAATTTGATCAATCGACTGAGCCGTATCATTAATAATTAAGGTATTGGTACGATCATCTTGAGTAATTGTTCCACGGGGACTCAATAAACTTCCTACATTATTACCTAAACTATCAACACCAGTATTTAAATTAGTAGATGTAGAATTTCCACCATCAGATGTGCGCTGCATACCATTGCTATTATTTGAGCCTTGAGTAATTAAACTCATAATATCCTGAGCTTGCGCATATTTAAGTTGAATATACTCAGTTTGTAATGGGGCTAATTTCACGCTCTGTGCAACAGCTTTTGCTTCTTCTTCTTCAGCCTTGATCAGTTCCGCAACTGGAGCAATCCAAATTACATTTCCATTTCTGCGTTTATCTAAATTTTTAGTTTTTAAAATAATATCAAGTGCTTGGTCCCATGGTACATCTTTTAAACGCAAAGTGATATTACCTTGCACACTATCAGCCGCGACCATATTAATGCCAGTAAAATCAGCAAGTAACTGTAAAACGCGACGAACTTCAATATCTTGAAAATCGAGAGAAAGCTTATTACCAGAGTAATTAGGCGTCTTATGTAAAGAGGTTACATTTTTGTCCTGCGGACGCTTGAGGCTAATGGTTAATTTATTTTCTGCCTGATAAGCCATATATTCATAGCTACCAGTAGATTGAATCGTAATAACGCCATTGCCTTTTTCATTATAAGATTCAATGGTCGAAACAGGCGTCGCAAAATCATTTACATTTAAGCGTTTAGCTAGATGTGTAGGAATTTTAGAGCCTAACGTTCTTACTACAACTTTGCTACCTTGTTGTTGCACATCAACAGGGGTATTACCTCCCAACAGGTCAATAACGATAAGGCCTTCCCCTTGACTACCGCGTTGGAAGCCGATGTTTGAAACACCTTGGGTTTGCATTGCACTTGCTGATACAGGTTTAGCTACAGCTTGCGCAGAATTAATCTTTAAAATAAAAGTGTTGCCTTCAATACGAGTAGTAAAAGCACCTGCCTCTTTCAAATTTACAGTTAAACGTGAACGCTGATCATCGGAGCTTACATCGACCGAACTCGCTTCATTCGTTCCAATCGCTACTTTTGACTGTATTAAATTCTGCTGCGCTTTATTAAAATCTAAAATCAAACGTGAAGGATTCTCAAGCTGATAGGCCTGTGGTTGCGGTGGCAAGCCATTAAATATCACTCGAATTTCTGTTCCCTGACCCGCTATTTGCATCGGTACAATATTAGTCATGCTGACCTGTGCAGATGCAACCTGCATAATTGCAATCGCCACAGCTCCCATAGAAAACTGACGGAATACGTGATTCATTGTCTAACCATCCCCAATAAATAATCTTTAAAAATAATTTTTTCTTTGTTATTCCCTAAATTTTAGGGTGCGGGTCCAATTAACACTAAGGTTCTTGGTCTCTCCACATAGCCTTCTCGCCCATCAGGGACAATCTCCACCAGATCAATCTGAGTAGGACCAATATGGGTAATTCGACCTTGATTCATCCCGATATAGTTCCCTACCTGTACTCGCTCAATTTGATGATCAGGTGTTTGGATCAGAGCCATGACTTGCCCGCGGCTGTTACGCATACTTCCTTTCATATTTAAGGACTCTAATGCATAGCTTTCGAGTGGCTGTGGTGCTCGTGAGAAATTCGGATATACTCGTTTCCCCGCCATAATTTTGAGCTCAGCAGCAAGTGAGCTTGGTAAAAATGGGCTCTTTAACTGATGGGCTGCATAATTAAACTGTGGTACAGGCGTAAAAACAGGCGCGGGTTCTATGGCTTGTGGTGGCTGATTACGTATATCGGCCATTTGCTGATTTACGGCGTCGATTCTAGAGTCGCATCCAACCAAAACCAAGCCTATCCCCAGAGAAAGTAAAATTTTCTTTAGTTTCATTAGTTATCCTCCTACTTTCGCTTTGACTTCTTTATAGAAGGAATATGTGCATTACGGCTATCGGAGGCATTTATCTGACTTTCACCATTTATCACTTGAGGATCACTATTATTTTGATTTTCAACCGCGCCCATATAGCGATAAGTTTTTGCTTTGATAGAATAATTAAGCACAGGAATATCTGATCTACCATCCTTAACAGGAGCAGCTTCAACAATAAAATCATGCATCGTCACAATACGTGGTAATGCCGCAATACTGCTAACAAAAGCACCGAAAGCGTGATAATCCCCAGTTGCTTCGATAGTAATAGGCTGTTCAATAAAAATTTCCTGCTTCACTTCATCTTCTAAGCGGATATTTTTAAATTTCAGACCAGAATTCACCCCCGTTAAGTTAATATCTTCAACTAAACTTGGAATTTCGGTTTCTTTTGGCAATTGTTCTAACTGCTGATTGAAGTTGGCTTGCATCTCTTGAAGTTGAAGCTGGTATTGCTGCAAGTTGCGTAATTTTGAGTCTTTTTCTCGAAACTCATTTAATAAATTACTTTCTTGTGCTTGAGCATTATCAATTGCTTGTAGCTTTGGTTGAATAGCAACAAAATACCCTAAAGCCAGTACAGCAAAGAAAATAAAAATCCAACACGTAATTTTCACAGATAATGGCCAGCTGCCATAACTGTTCATGTCGAGCGTGTTAAATTGCTGAAGAAATTTTTCTAAGGTGATCTTTTTTTTCTTAGATGGAGCTTGTTCTAAAGACAGCTCATGAAGTTCATCAGGACTCATTTTGCCGCCTCCTTATCCGTACCTACAGACGTATTGGCGGTATCATCTGTTGTAGTCACACCCATTTCCCCTACATCAACAGTAACAACAAAACTGCCATAGCTATCTTCAACTCTAGGAAGCAAAGAACTGATAGCCTTATCTTTTTTCTCTTCGGTCGCCAAGAAAGAACTCATAAAAGCGTTGCGATACCATGGCGATGCTTCGAGATTACGTAATAATTCTGCAACCGTATTTGGACTTTCCGCTTTACCTTCAATCGTAAATTTATCTCCGGTTCGACTGAATTTAGTCAAATACATGGCTGCCGGGGTCACACGTACTAATTCATCCACCAAACGTACAACGACCGGACGCTGGCTTTGCAAACCTTGAATGAGCTTCATACGCTCAATAATTGCATCCCGCTGTTCTTGCAAGCCATTTAAGGTTTTAAGTTGTTGATCTAGATTCTGGTTTGTACTGATGATGAGCTGATTTGCTTGTTCTTGATCATTTAATTTTTGATTCAAATAAAACCACCCTGCAAATACAGTGGTTATCCCCAAAACAACGACCCCAAAACATAAAATAATAAATTGTTTTTTACGCTGCTCCCTAAGCCCATCACGCCAAGGGAGTAAATTAATTGTTGCCATTAATCAAAACTCCTTAAAGCCAAGCCACATGC
The DNA here is from genome assembly GCF_059800965.1 of Acinetobacter sp. LT1. Classification (NCBI taxonomy): domain Bacteria; kingdom Pseudomonadati; phylum Pseudomonadota; class Gammaproteobacteria; order Moraxellales; family Moraxellaceae; genus Acinetobacter; species Acinetobacter sp. LT1. Next base: position 95,508 of record NZ_JBBAXE010000004.1, on the reverse strand, counting down.
CACCATTAATGAAGAAGCATCATTTTCAATTTTTTGAACGTCGACTTGAGGAGAGAAACCCATTTGTAAAAATGGATTGGCAATAGTGACTCGGTAACCGAGTTTTTGCTGCAACAATTTAGCAAGCCCTGGAATGTTGGCATTACCACCCGCTAGCAAAATATGGTCAATTTCATTGAATTGGGATGAAGAGAAGAAAAATTGTAGAGATCTAGCAGCTTGCTGAACTACAGCATCTAAAAATGGTTCTAAGATTTCGATGTCATAATCATCTGGCAAAGAACGTTCTTTTTTAGCGCGTCCCGCTTCTTCTAATGACAAACCGTAACGGCTTTGAATTTCCAAAGTAAGCTGTTTACCGCCAAACACTTGTTCACGGGTATAAATGATTTTGCCATTTTGCATAACCGATAATGTGGTCATGGTATGGCCGATATCTAAAATACCAATGGTATTTGCACCCATGGGTAAGCTATCAGCAAACACACTAAAAGCACGCTCGACAGCATAACTTTCAACATCAGCAAGCTTAGGCGTTAAATCAACCAGTTCCAGTACTTCTACGCGTGTTTCAACATTTTCTGTTCGTGTTGCGACTAAAAGTACATTCACACGATTTGGATTCGGCAGTCGATCTGGTAAAACCTCAAAATCAAGGCTCACCTCATCTAAAGGGAACGGTATATATTGCTCCGCATCTAATCGAATCTGAACTTCACGTTCATCATCGTTCATATCTGCATCCATTTCGATGGTTTTATGAATAACCGTCGATGTTGGAACAGCAATTGCAGCGTTAGTGGTGTGGGGATTTGCTAAATTCATCGCCCGTTCCAAAGCTTCTGCAACTGCTTCTGGATTCAAGATATTTTTTTCAACTACACTGTTCTCAGGTAAAGGCGTTAAAGCATAGCTTTCTACCCAATATTTACCGTTCTTAACAGAGAGCTCTAACAACTTAACAGAAGTCGAACTAATATCGACACCCATTAACCCCTTATTCGGTTTACGATATAACCTGAGCACACTATTGTCCTATTATTTTTTTATCCCCAAAAAAAATTACAAACCAATAATCTAGGTCTTTATTTTTACACGGATACAATATCTCATCTAACAATCCGCATGTCTAAAGGCTATACTGACCACAATTAGTTTGTATTCGATCTTATTAAAGCTTACTTATCATGAAAAAGCTATCCAGTTTGGGCTTCGTGCGTCCAATTTTTTTGATCATTATTATTATCTTAGTCTCACTTCCGATGGGCTTTTATGGCATGTATCTCTATATCGCCCCATCGCTTCCAGAAATGAGTTCACTAAAAAAAGCTCCCCTCTTAAAACCATTACAGGTCTACACTTCAGACAATCAACTGATTGCCGAGTACGGTGGTAAGCTTTCTATTCCGGTTGAATACAAACAAATTCCTCCTGCTTTTATTCATGCATTTTTAGCAGCAGAAGACTCTTCTTTCTTTGAACATAGCGGGATCAGTTTTAAGGGTTTAGGTCGTGCTTTGAGCGAAAGTGTGACGGGTTCAGATGTGCAAACTGGTGGTTCAACAATCACTATGCAAGTTGCAAAGAACTATTATTTGAGTCCAGAAAGAACCCTAAAACGTAAAATAACCGAAATCTTTTTGGCTCGAAAAATTGAGCAAAATTTATCTAAAGAAGAAATTCTCAGCCTCTATGTGAATAAAATCTTCTTAGGGAAAAATGCGTATGGTATCGCGGCAGCAGCCAAAATTTATTACAACAAAAGCATTAATGAGCTCAGCATTGCTCAAATGGCGATGATCGCTGGTTTGCCCAAAGCACCATCTAAATATAACCCTGTAGTTAATCCTGAGCGCGCACTCGAACGACGCAACTGGATTTTAGGCCGTATGTTACAGCTGGGTTATATTTCTCAAGCAGAATATCAAAAAGCAGTTGCAGAGCCGATCAATTTAAATATGCCCAATCGGGATTTAAATAATATTCATCCCTATGCTGGGGAAATGGTTCGTTCAGAACTTGTAAAGCATTTCGGTGAACAAGCCATTGATTCTGGTTATAAAGTCTACACAACAATTAATGCTAAACGCCAAGCGATTGCAGAAAAAGCTGTGCAAGATGGCCTTGAAGCTTATGACCGTCGCCATGGCTGGCGTGGTGCAGAAGCACATGACAAACCGTTAACTGAATTTAGAGCATATGCCAACACTTATCCTGCACAAGTCACTAAGGTAAATAGCAGCTCTTTTGAAGCATTAATGCAAGATGGCTCAACCGTTACGGTTCAATGGTCAGGCATGTCATGGGCACGCCCCTATCGCAATGCAAATAGCGTAGGTGGCGCTCCTTCACGTGCGTCCCAAATTGTTAAAGTTAAAGATATTGTTCGTTTACGCCCAAACGATAATAAAACCGCATGGTCTTTAGTTCAGGTTCCAAAAGTTCAAGGTCAACTCATTGCAATTAACCCGAATGATGGTTCAATTGAAGCAATTGTAGGTGGCTACAACTTCTACCAATCCAAGTTTAACCGTGCCTTACAAGGCTGGCGTCAACCGGGTTCTACAATCAAGCCATTCCTCTATGCTTTAGCATTAGAAAGAGGTATGACACCTTATAGTATGGTGAATGATAGCCCAATTACGATTGGCAAATGGACACCGCGAAACTCTGATGGGCGTTACTTAGGTATGATCCCATTACGTCGTGCTTTATATTTGTCTCGTAATACCGTATCAGTAAGACTTCTACAAACAGTAGGGATTGAACGTACTCGCCAATTATTTATGGATTTCGGTTTACAAGAAGATCAAATTCCTCGCAACTACACCATTGCTTTAGGTACTCCTCAAGTATTACCAATTCAAATGGCAACTGGTTATGCAACGTTTGCAAACGGCGGTTACCGTGTTCAACCACATTTCATTCAACGTATTGAAGATGCTTACGGCAAAGTCATTTATGAAGCCAAACCAGAATACGCATGTATTCCATGTATTAATGCACCTGACACAACGGATGATGAGCAAAAACCTAAAACAACTGATGATGAAGTCATTGCGGTTACGAATAAAGATATAGAACAGAAAGAAAACGCAGCTAAGCAGCTTAATCTTAAACAGACTGACAAAAACAACAGTCAATATCGCCAAGCTCAACGTATTTTAAAATCAAGCTCTGCTTATGATATGGCGAACATCTTACGTGATGTAATTGAGCATGGTACAGGTCGTGCTGCACTTAAAATTGGCCGTAGTGATTTAGGTGGTAAAACAGGTACTACGAATGATGCAAAAGATGCATGGTTTGCAGGCTTCAACGGCAAGTTAGTGACTGTAGCATGGGTTGGATTTGACCAACCGACTACGCTTGGCCGTCGTGAATATGGTGGTATTGCTGCATTGCCGATCTGGATTAACTTTATGGGTCAAGCATTGCAAGGTACGCCAGCAGCTTGGGTCCGTTTAGATAAAGATGCTAAAGGTCCTATTTCACGTGACCAACAAGAAACCGTGACAGAAGTAACTGATAAGAAAACTTATCGTGCGGCTCCGCCACTAGCACGTCCGCTCTATCGACCAGCACCACCACAACCAAAATTAAGCAATGACAATGACTTTTCCGATTTACCAGGTGAAGAAATTGTTATTCCGTCAAAAGCTGCGCCTCCTGCCATGAGACCTTCACAGGAGTCCGCTCCTAAGCGAGAAAAAGATGAATTAGAAAATCTGATTAATCAGATTGAATAATAGAAAAAGCCATCGTTAGATGGCTTTTTTATTGCGCTTCTGAAAGACATAAATTTGAAAAGATGCAGTTATTTCTAATTGTGACTGCTGCTCTAACTGCGAACGGCGCTCAGGAGAGGCTTTATAAGCATAAGGTGTCATAGCAATCAGATTTTTTAGGGCTTGTTGATCGAGCACAAAAGGCGCATCAATAATTTGCTCTTGCTTTAACTCAAACAAATTTTTTAGTTGCTCTACAAACTTTTCTGGTGTGTGAGGATTAACTTGCTCAAATAAAGCCTCACGCATGGCATACAAATGTTCAGAAGCAGGCGTAACAACAATTAAATAGCCATCATCTTTTAAAACACGCGCAATTTCTGCTTGCGGAATTGGGCTAAATAAACTGGTGCAAGCATCCATACTCCTATCCAATACAGGTAAAGTTGCTCCTGTTCCCACCACCCAAGTTACTTCAGTGTTGAGCTTTGCCGCACGTTGTACCGCGTTTTTTGCAATATCAACTCCAACACACTGTTCAACAACTTGCTGCATAGCACTTGTATAGTAGCCCTCACCACATCCGATATCGAGTATTGCTTTTACATCTAGTTGCTTTAATAAATCGACTACAGCTTGCTGTAATGGCTGATAATAACCACCTTGCAAAAAAGCTCGTCGCGCATCGACTGACTCGGGCGTATCCCCTGGGTTTTTACTATGTTTATGTTGCACCACATGTAAATTGACATAGCCTTGTTTAGCTACATCATAACTATGTCCCTGCTCACATCGCCAAGTTCGTTCAGTTAAATTCAGGGACTGACGACACACAGGACACATTAAAACTTGCTTAGCCACGTTTAATTATTCTCTTGTTCTTTTTGTTGTAAATAAGTCTTTGCGTGTAGTCCAACAAAGGTGCGACCTGCATTTGTACCATTAATCCATTCATCTACCTGAAACAAATCAAACAGACCTACCTTGACTAAAGTTGGAATTGCGATCTTTAGCTCTTCCTCAATTTGTCCTCTTTGCCCTGCATTGTATAATTCAATATTGTGCAGCATTGTTGCTACAGTTCCTGTTTGAACCTGACTTCCATCTTTAAGTACAACTTGAGGTAATACCTCGCCCTCTCCAACTACTTTTTGATTAATCACCGATAATTGGTCTAGACCAGCAACTTTTGTCATTCACCTCTCCAATAAAAAAAGCCAGTAGAACTGGCTTTATATTGACACTAAAATAAGATCTATCGCAATTTTAAAGTCATTAGACCTAAAACTACTAATATAATTGTAATAATCCAAAAACGAATCACAACTTGCGTTTCTTTCCAGCCCTGCTTTTCATAGTGATGATGCAGCGGCGCCATTAAGAACACACGTTTATTACGCATACGCAAAGAGCCAATTTGTAAGAATACAGATACTGCCTCCATTACAAATACACCACCCATAATTGCAAATACGATTTCTTGACGAACCATAACTGCAATTGTTCCAAGCATCGCACCTAAAGCTAAAGCACCGACATCACCCATAAATACTTGAGCAGGATGCGCGTTATACCAAAGGAATGCCAAACCTGCACCAATCATGGCAGAACAGATTACTACGAGTTCAGAGGTATATTTCACATATGGAATATGTAAATAGTTAGCGAAACGGATGTCACCAGACAAGTAAGCAAATACGCCTAAACCTGTAGCCACCATGACAACCGGCATAATTGCCAAGCCATCTAAACCATCTGTTAAGTTAACAGCGTTAGAAGCACCATTAATCACCAGATAGGTAAATACAATAAATGCCAAACCTAAAGGAACAATTGAGAGTGGAATTGAAAGATTCTTAAAGAATGGAATCAATAAATCCAGCATGTTTGCCGTATGTTCTGCATTGGACTGTTGAGTTGCAATTAAATATAACGCAATACCAGCACCCAGCGATGCAACAGAAGTCCAGAAAAACTTCTTACGTGCGGGTAAACCTGCATTGTCTTTATAGCGAATTTTAATCCAGTCATCTGCCCAGCCTACAGCACCGAATACAACCATTACACCAAGCACAATCCAGACATAAGGGTTAGATAAATCAGCCCATAGCAAAGTACTAATACCAATTGAAAGCAGAATTAAAATTCCACCCATCGTTGGTGTACCCATTTTTTTAGCATGATTTTCAGGAGCAAACGAACTTACTGCCTGACCGTATTTTAACGCTTGTAATTTACGAATCATGATCGGTCCAAGGACCAGACCAATGGTCAGTGAAGTTAATACACTGAGTAAAGAACGTAATGTTAAATAACGAACGACCTGAAACGAGCTGTGATAGCCCGCAAGTTGTTCAAACAACCATAACAGCATTTAAAGTTTCTCCATCAAATCAGCCATCAACGTTTCCATATGAGTAAAGCGAGAACCTTTAAACAGGAAACTCATGGACTGGGGTTGATGTGTTTGGATTAGATTGATTAAAAATGGAAGTGCCTCAGCTTGTGTCTGAAATGCTTTCACTTTATTAGAATGAGAGTCTGCACCCTCGAGAGCAGCTGGAGCGAACTGTCCAACTGCAATAATATGATCTAAAGGGAGTTCGGCAAGATCACGACCTAAATCATGATGCTCTTGCCAACTGCTATTACCTAACTCACCAATATCCCCCATGACCATCACTTTTACGCCTTGTTGCTGCAACAACACTTGTGCAGCAGCGCGCATAGAAGTCGGATTGGCATTGTAGGTATCATCAATAAATAAGTAAGGTGACTTTTGAATAAAGTTAAGACGACCTTTCGCTCCTTGAGCTTGCTCTAAACCTTGGACAATATCTTCTAGTCCAATACCAATTGCTAAAGCAAAAGCTACAGCTGCGGTCGCATTTTGAACATTATGCTCACCCGCAAAAGGAAGCTTAACTCCACTACTACCTTGTGGTGTATGAAGGATAAAATTCGTTGATTGAGGCAATAACTCCACATCTGTTGCATAGACATCGCCTCCTACACCAAATGTAGAAATACGATGAGCTTTCGCAGCATCTAGAATTTCGGCAGTGAAGTCATCTTGTTGCGGCACGATTGCAACGCCATTTGGTAAAATGTGACGATAAATTTCCGATTTTGCGCGGCAAATACCTTCACGACCACCAAACTCGCCTAAATGAGCTGTACCAATATTTAATATGCCCGCAACATGAGGCTGAACGAGTTTTGATGTGTAATCAATCTCGCCTTGATGGCTTGCACCCAACTCCATCACCGCATATTGATGTTCTTTGCGAAGCTCTAGCAACATCATTGGTACACCAAGGTCATTATTTAAATTCCCTCGGGTGATTAGTGTCGGTGCTAAGCGCGACAATATACTTCCCAGCATTTCTTTGGTTGTAGTTTTACCACTACTTCCCGTTAAGGCAATCACCTTTAATTGTGAGTTTTGCTCACGGCGATAAGCGCCGAGTTGCCCTAAAGCCAATCTGGTGTCAGCAACAACGAGTTGTTCAATATCTACATCTAGCGGACGTTCAACAATAGCTATTTGACAACCATTTGCAGCAACTTGCGCAACGAAATCATGCGCATCGAAACGCTCACCTTTTAGTGCTAAAAAGGCATCCCCAGTTTCCGCATGACGCGAGTCCGTCAAAATACGTTTAATTTCAGTTTGAGGGATCTGGTCTTTATGCCAGTAGCCCTGTGTTGCCTGTTGTAATTGTTGAGCTGTCCACGGTTCCAAAGGCACGGTACTGGTGGTTGAAGTATGCATAATTCGTCCTATTGTGCAGGGTAAGCAGCGTCTACAGTGTGATGTTGTGCATCAATCGCAGAACGCACTTCAACAACATCATCAAACCAGTGACGCACACCATTAATTTCTTGATAATTTTCATGTCCTTTACCGGCAATCACAACAATATCACCAGCCTGAGCCTGCTGTGCAACAAATTTAATTGCTTCACGGCGGTCATGAATTTCATGCATACGGTGCCCTGAAAAGTCGATTCCTTGCTTCATGTCAGCAAAAATTTGTTCAGGGTCTTCTGTTCTTGGGTTATCCGACGTCAAAATAACTGGATTTGCGCCGTCTAAAGCTGCTTGAGTCATTAATGGGCGCTTACCGCGATCGCGGTCCCCGCCACACCCAAATACAGCCCAAAGTTGATTAGACACATGACGTTTTAAGGTTTTAAGCACTTGAATTAATGCATCTGGTGTATGCGCATAATCAACAACAAATAAACGCTCACCATCACGAATAACCTGCATTCGACCTGGGGCACCAATTAGTTTAGGAACGAAAGCTACTAACGCTTTTAAATCAAAACCTGCTTGCTCAGCAGCAATAAGAGCTGCAACCAAGTTTTCGACATTAAAATGCCCTAACAATGGACTTTGCACAGCAAAAGAACCTTGTGGGCTCACTAAATTAAATGTCGCTCCTGCTAAACTGTAACTCAGGTCAGTAATATAATAATCAGCAGTATTTTGAGTAAGTGAATACGTTAAAATTTTCGGTTGAGCAGGATTTTGCTTTGCTGCATTGATCATGAGAGCAGCATGCTCATCATCTAAATTAATAACAGCTACTTTTAAAGAGCTAAAACGGAATAAAAGAGCCTTAGCCTCTGCATAAGCCTCTAAAGTGCCGTGGTAATCCAGATGATCACGACTCAAATTGCTATAAACAGCAATCTCAATCGCACAACCATTTAAACGACCTTGTTCCAAACCATGTGAACTTGCCTCTAAAGAAGCAAAAGTCGCACCTTGTTTTGCATAATCATGCAATGCATTTTGCAGTTGTAAAGCATCAAGCGTAGTGTGCGTTGAGGGTGTTAAGTCTGGCAAAATACCATTGCCTGTAGTACCCATCACAGCACAGCGCTGTTGTTGAGAGCTAATTAATTCAGCCACTAGACGCGAAATTGTGGTTTTACCATTTGTACCAGTCACTGCAATAATACGCACTGGTACTACGGGATCTATATGCTGTAAATAACGTTCTTGCCATTCACCCATACGTTGACGCACATCAGAACACACCCACTCATTTGCTACGCCCAACTCCGTCTCGCTAATAATGGCAAGTGCACCATTAGCTAAAGCTGACTCAGCAAAAGCGCGTGTTTTTTCAGGTTGGCTATAACTGGTCAAAGCGATAAAGATCTGGCCTGACGCAACCTTACGACTGTCTAAACTAAAGCCTTGAAAAGGCTGTTTAGACCACTGTGCATCGATCTCAACTGGATTAATTTCTTGGAAAGAAACAGACATAGCTTACCTGCGAATAGGATTTTCTGGAGTATCAAGGGGCTTATCAAGCGGCACATTCATTAAGCGCAATGATTCTTGCATAATTCGTGCGAAAACAGGGGCCGCAACCAAACCACCGTAATAACGGCCTTGTGGATTTTCAACAACTACAATAACCGCTAAACGAGGATCACTAATCGGAGCTACGCCTGCAAATAAAGCACGGTATTCATTATTTGAATAACCTTTACGATCTGCACGAAGTTTATGAGCTGTACCTGTTTTACCACCAACGCGATAACCCGGAATATTAGCTTGCTTTGCAGTACCGCCCGGCATCGTCACCTGCTCAAGCATAAGCAAAACCTGATCAGCAATTTTTGGAGCAAGAACTTGCTCACCTTTAGGTGCTTGATCGAGTTTATGCAAACTTAGAGGCATTTTTACCCCATGGTTTGCAAGCATTGCATAGCCTTGCGCCAACTGAAGAATAGTTGCATTTAGACCATAACCATAAGCCATGGTACCAATTTGGGAAGAGTTTAATTTGCTTACAGGAAGTACTAAACCAGAGCTTTCACCGGGGAACTTCACAGCAGAACGTTTACCAAAGCCAGCACGGTTAAAGAAGCTTGGTAACGTTTCTTTAGGAAGTGACAATGCAATTTTTGCCGAACCTACGTTTGATGACTTAATAATTACGCCACTGACAGTCAAAGCACCATAGTTATGCGTATCACGAATGGTATGCCAGCCTAAACGCATTGAACCTGGTGAAGTGTTGACAATCGTATTTGGCGTATATTGTCCAGTTTCGAGTGCAGCAGAAACTGTAAAAGGCTTCATGGTAGAACCCGGCTCGAACATATCAATCGCACCGCGGTTACGCATGGCATCTTTATTAGATAAACCGTTTTTATCATTCGGGTTATAAGATGGCCAACTGGTCATAGCCAGAATTTCGCCTGTTTTAACATCTACAGCAATTGCTGTCGCCGAACGGGCGTTATTTGCGACACCAGCAGCAGTCAACTCACGGTACATAATGTATTGCAAACGAGAGTCGATACTTAAAGTGATGTTTTCGCCTGGCTCACCTTCACGAATAACCTCTGAAACTTTTAAGCGGTTACCACGTTTATCACGAATAATTTTTTGTTCGCCATCTACCCCAGACAGTTGTTTATTCAACTGCATTTCCAAGCCTTCAATCCCTTGGCCTTCACTATTGGTTAAACCAATAATCTGAGCATTTGGCTGCGGTTGAGGATAATAACGTTTATATGTTTTCTCAGCATAAACGCCTTGGAAGTTACCCTTTGTAATGAGATCTGCCTGCTGTGGCGGCACTTCTTTTTTCAAAACCAAATAACGAGAACGTGGGCGCGCATTCATCTGTTTTTTTAGATCTGCACGATCTAAACCAACCACATCCGCCAACTCATCAAGGTTTAAGTTTTTATCTGGTAATTGTCGTTTTAACTTACGATTATTCGGATCTTTTTTTAATTCGGCTGTAATTTCGTCATATAAATGCTTGGTATCAAAGTAATCACGTGGATCAATGACAATTTTCATAATAGGCGTACTAATGGCCAGAGGCACACCATGACGGTCGCTAATAACCCCACGCATTGCCTCAATACGTTCCGTACGCAAAATATTGGCATTGGCCTTGTTTTGTAAAAAGTCTTTATTAATCACTTGCACATAAAATGCACGTGCAATTAATACAACAAAACAGAGCAATACTGTTGCCCAGAGCAGATAAAACCGCCACATATCGAAGGCAAGAGTTGGTTTTTCCGAAATAGACTGCTGTTTTTTCCGTGTTTGCTTTATTCGCTTATCTACCATACAGCAAGGCCTTACTTATTTTGCTCTGAGGTCATCGGTAAAGAAATTACCACCGTTTCTGCAGCAGGTGGCGAAAACATGCGTAGTTGGGTTACAGCACGCGTACCAATCTGTGCTGTTGCACCGAAGGTTTGTTGCTCAATAAGCAAACGCCCCCATTCAGCATTGAGATCATCACGTTCACGCATATAAGAGCTGAGCTCTCTATAATCATGACGATATTCAAATACTTGAAAAACCACCATCATGGCACTGATAAAAACAAGCGCCACTAATACGGTGTATGCCACAACTTTTTTCACCACTTTATTTTCGGTGGTTTCAATTTCATCACTGCTTTTCATTACGCGCCTTTTTGTTCCAAGCGTTCAGCAACCCGAAGCCATGCACTACGTGAACGTGGGTTCGCTTTTACTTCTTCTTCACTCGCACGAACCCGTGAAATTTTCTTTAACCTTCTTGTATCTACCTGTTGCTGAGGAATTCCCCAGCCAATATCTTCTGCCAAAGTCGATTCTTTTTGAATAAATTGTTTGATCAAGCGATCTTCAAGAGAATGAAAGCTAATCACAGACAAACGCCCTTTTGGTTTTAGTAAGTCTACAGCTTGTGGTAAAAATACTTCAATATCATCTAGTTCTTTATTAATAGCAATACGAATTGCCTGAAATGTACGTGTTGCTGGATGCTTATGTTTTTCCCACTTTGGATGAGCTGTTTTAACAAGTTCTGCCAATTGGGCTGTTGTATCTAGTTTTCCAGCTTGTTTAATCGCTTTTGCAATACGTCGACTATAACGTTCTTCGCCATATTGATAAATAATATTTGCTAATTGTTCTTCTTCAATTTCAAGTAACCACTCAGCTGCGGTTAACCCCTTAGAATTATCCATTCGCATGTCTAGAGGACCATCCTGCATAAAACTGAAACCACGCTCAGCTTGGTCGAGTTGAGGAGATGACACCCCTAAGTCAGCCATAATGCCATCAACACTCACCACACCAATTTCCTGCATTTTTTCTTTAATATCAGCAAAACTGGCATGAATAATGGTAAATCTCGGGTCTTCTTGTGCCAAAGCAGCTGCAACTTCCAAAGCTTGAGGGTCTTTATCAAATGCATATACTCGTGCATTTTCATCAAGTTTCGAGAGCAATAAACGTGTATGCCCACCTCGTCCGAAGGTTGCATCGATATACACCCCTGTTGTGCGATCTGCCAATAAGCTCTCAACGGTCTCAAAAAGTAAGACAGAAATATGCGACATAGGTGTTAAATCATTGCGTAAAAATGTAACTGCACATTATCACCTTGTTTATGACCAACGCCAAACGGCTTTTTGTAGGAAAATATTAATTTTTCATAGATAAAACCGTTTTATTAGCATTTTTTAAGCAAAAAAAGAAAGCAAGCTTACTTTTTTAAGTTTGCTTACTTTCTTTATGAATATTTAACTTCTAAGTTTTCTTTTTGGACTATTGTTTTTAGATCATTTTATTTACTGCTTGCCATCATAAATTTGATCAAAAATAGCACCGTTTGCAAAATGAGTTTTCTGAGCTTTAGCCCAACCACCGAACACATCATTAATGGTAAATAATTTAATTTTTGGGAATTGCACTGCATATTTCGCAGCCACTTGAGCATTACGCGGTCGGAAATAATGTTTAGCAGCCAATTCTTGGCCTAAAGGTGAATATAAAAAGTTCAGATAACCTTTTGCCAAGGTTCGGTTTCCATCTTTATCTACGGTTTTATCTACAATCGCTACGGATGGTTCAGCCAAAATTGAAATTGATGGATAAACAATTTGATATTTATCCTTATCAGGTCCTTTCGTCGCCAACAAAGCTTCATTTTCCCAAGACAACAAAACATCACCAATGCCACGTTCGGCAAATGTCGTAAGTGAACCACGGGCTCCCGAATCTAGAACTTTCACATTGTGATAAAGTTTTTTAACTAGCTCTCGAGCCTTAGTGTCATTTCCACCTGGCTGTTTTAATGCATATCCCCATGCAGAAAGATAAATCCAACGCGGTGCGCCACCTGTTTTAGGGTTAGGAGTGATAATTTCCACACCTGGTTTTGTTAAATCATTCCAGTCGCGTATATTTTTTGGGTTACCTTTTCGTACTAGAAACACGACAGTCGAAGTATACGGGGCAGAATTATTTGGGAATTCTTTTTGCCAGTTCGGCTGAATAAACCCAGCTTTCACAATCTCATCAATATCATTCGCTAATGCTAACGTTACTACATCAGCTTCAAGTCCTGTGGCTACCGCGCGGGCTTGTTTGCCAGATCCACCATGTGACTGTTTGAATTCAACGTCTTGCCCTGTTCGCTGTTTCCAAAATTTACCAAATGCTTGGTTATATTCTTGATAGAACTCTCGAGTCGGATCATAAGAAACATTTAAAAAAGAGGTCGCTGCTTGAGCCGCTGTTGTTGCTATTCCCACATATAAAGCGACAGCTATTATTGATATTTTTTTCATTTACAAAATCCATCATTCGTTTTAGTTTAACTATATTTTTAATTTTATTTTTTACAATCAATTACTTATATTTATATCTTTTTTATTAATCTTTTTTAGATATATAGCTTAGAATGTCTAAGTTATTTCATTTTTGAAAAATTTTGTAATTATTCTTACAACTTATTTTAGACCTTCACTTTATCTACACATTAATTTGTTAAATAATGAAGCGTAAAGGATACATAGGGTCTACATTTGAGTCGACCAGTTTAAAATATAGGTAAATTTTGTAAAAAGTGTGACACAGTTCCACTTTTTTATTAATATTTATGTTTAAATCGTAGCATTACCGTAATTTTACATTTTGTTAAACTCAAAAAATAGATGAAATGTAATGAAACAGAGGGGATGATTAACAATGAAAATTCATTATGGAAAAGCTTTAAGCTTAAGTTTGGTGCTGAGTTTGGCATCACAGTTTTCTGCAGCAGCAGTACTTAAAGATACTCCAAGCAAAACTGGTTCAGAGAAGCAGACTTCGCTTATTGAAAAAGCTTTAGATCAGCAGAAACGTAACCCTATTGTGTTACCTTCTACAAATGATGAGCTTAAAGTTCTAAATACGATTCGCGTTACACCAACTCAAAATTTTCTTGCTGCACAACACGAACGTTTTTCACGTTTTGTTCAGGCAATCTTTCAGCCCCATGCTTCTTAAAATCTGAAACACCCCCTCTTCGTTTCAGTTTTAGCCCAGCCTGACGTTAAATAAAACGTCAGAATACTGGGCTTTTTCGTTATAATAGTTTCAATTTTTATTTTGACCCTTTATCTATGAAAGTTCGTACTCGTATTGCACCTTCCCCTACCGGTTTTCCTCATGTTGGCACAGCCTATATTGCTTTATTTAACATGTGTTTTGCGAAACAACATGGCGGAGAATTTATTTTAAGGATTGAAGATACAGACCAACTTCGTTCTACACCAGAGTCTGAAAAAATGATTTTGGATTCATTACGTTGGTTAGGTTTGAATTGGTCTGAAGGTCCAGATGTAGGTGGCCCACATGCACCATATCGCCAATCTGAACGTATGGGAATTTATAAGCAATACGCATTAGAACTTGTTGAAAAAGGTCATGCTTTTTACTGTTTCGCAACCGCAGAAGAACTTGACCAAATGCGTGCTGAACAACAAGCACGTGGCGAGACACCAAAATATGACGGCCGCGGTTTAAAACTTTCTCAAGAAGAAGTGACTCGACGTCTTGAAGCGGGTGAACCTCATGTCATTCGTATGAAAGTGCCTGAAGAAGGTGTTTGTAAATTTAACGACTTGCTACGTGGAGAAGTTGAAATTCCTTGGGCTCAAGTCGATATGCAAGTCCTTCTTAAAACAGATGGTTTACCAACTTACCATTTAGCTAACGTTGTTGATGACCATTTAATGGAAATCACTCATGTATTGCGTGGTGAAGAATGGCTTCCTTCTGCACCAAAGCATCAGTTGCTTTACCAATATTTTGGTTGGGAAATGCCAACTCTTTGCCACATGCCACTGTTACGTAACCCAGATAAATCAAAACTATCTAAACGTAAAAATCCGACATCAATTAACTACTACCGCGATATCGGTGTATTACCAGAAGCCTTACTCAACTATTTAGGCCGTATGGGTTGGTCAATGCCAGATGAAAGAGAAGTTTTCACATTACAAGACATGATGGATAACTTTGAAGTTCAACGTGTATCACTAGGCGGACCAATTTTTGACGTTGAAAAATTGAACTGGCTTAACGGTCAGTGGATCAAAGGGTTAACTCCAGGTCAATTATTAGACCGTTTATTAACATGGAAGAGTGATCGCAACACTTTAGAAGACATTGCTGCCGCTATTCAACCACGTATTAATTTACTTTCAGAAGCTGTGAATTGGGCTGGTTTCTATTTTAACCATATGCCACAAATTACTGCTGAAATGTTTGAAAGTAAAAAATTGACTCAAGAGCAAGTTCGTCAAAGTTTACAATTTGCAATTTGGCGTCTTGAAGGTCAGTTTACTTGGAATAATGACACCGTTAGCCAAACCCTAATGGATCTTGCGAATCAGATGGGCATCAAATTACGTGATTTCATGCCAGCGTTCTTTATTGCAATTGCCGGTTCAACGAGTTCAACACCAGTGATGCAATCAATGGTTACGCTTGGACCTGATTTAACTTTCGCTCGCTTACGTCATGCCTTAGAAATTGTGGGCGGACCGAGCAAGAAAGAAGTTAAAAATTGGGAAAAACTCAATGAGAGCTTAAAATTGCCGAAAAATGACGCAACTAGCGAAGTTTAATTCATTTTTTTGTTGACGTGTGAGCGCATTCACCCTAAGATTGCGCTCACACAAACTGGGGTCATAGCTCAGTTGGTAGAGCGCTACAATGGCATTGTAGAGGTCAGCGGTTCGATCCCGCTTGACTCCACCACGCTCCTTTGTGTTTGCCTCATCAAGTCCCTATCGTCTAGAGGCCTAGGACATCGCCCTTTCACGGCGGTAACCGGGGTTCGAATCCCCGTAGGGACGCCATATTCTGCTTTAAAAATTATAAAAAGACTCTATCGTCACCTTACTGTTTATTCTTTATCTCTTTCTAGATTGCACATTTGTCTATTTTATCTAAAATAGCGTCTTTCTTAATTCTCTCAATGTGTAATATGCAGCCATCTGACAATCAACTAGATGCTCATCAGCATCAGAACAGTACTGCACCTTTAAAAAGAGCCATGAGCACTCGCCATCTTGTGATGTTATCACTGGGCGGAGCGATCGGAACTGGTCTATTTTTAGGTTCAGGGGAAGTCATTTCACAAACTGGAGCTATTGGCGCAATTATTGCCTATATTCTTGGTGGCGCGATCGCTTACATGGTCATGCTCTGCCTAGGAGAACTCGCTGTACACATGCCTGTTTCAGGTTCTTTTGGTGCCTATGCCAAAAAATATATCAGTCCAAGTACTGGCTATATGATTTCTTGGATGTACTGGCTCACCTGGACTGCAACGCTTGGAACCGAATTCACTGCCGCAGCCCTACTCATGCAAGAATGGTTTCCACAGATTTCTATGTGGATTTGGACAATTATTTTTGCAGTTACTATCTTTGGCTTAAATATTAGTTCAACGCGTATTTTTGCTGAATCTGAGTTTTGGCTGGCTCTTGTTAAAGTCGTTACTGTCATTGCCTTTATTGTGCTCGGCCTATTAGCAATTTTTGGTTTAATTCCATTCCATGGTGCCCAAACTGCTCCACTATTTAGCAATCTTACGGCTCAAGGCTGGTTCCCTCATGGTTTAATTCCTATTTTTACGACCATGTTAATTGTTAACTTTGCATTCTCAGGAACCGAATTAATTGGTGTAGCAGCTGGCGAAACAAAAGATCCGGCTCAAAATGTACCAAAAGCGATTAATGCCGCGATCTGGCGCCTCCTTATTTTCTTTGTGGGTACCATCATTGTCATTAGCGCCTTACTTCCTTTCCAACTTGCAGGTTTAGGCGGTGACGGTGTAAGTAGCAGTCCTTTTGTGACGGTATTTAATTATATTGGCATTCCATATGCGGATGACATTATTAGGTTTGTAATCATCACAGCTCTGCTTTCAGCAGCCAACTCTGGCCTATATGCAGCTTCACGTATGATGTGGTCTCTATCAGAACAAAAATTACTACCTAGTGTGTTTGCGACTTTATCAAAAAGTGGAACACCAATCGTAGCCCTAGTTGTAACTATGTTCGGCGCAATTCCAGGTTTATTATCAGAGCAATTTGCACCTGAGACTATTTTTAAGAATCTGCTGGGTGTAGCTGCTTTTACCATGGTCATTGTATGGATGAGCATTTGTTTAAGTCAGTTCAACTTCCGCCGCCAATGGTATAGATCAGGTCATACAGTTAAAGACTTACAATATGCTGCGCCTTTATTCCCTATTGTGCCAATTTTAGGTTTTGTTTTCTGTTTCATTACTTGCTTGAGTATGGCAGCAGACCCTGAAATGCGCGCTGGTTTTGTAGGCTGTCTTATTTTTACAGCTTTATGTTATGTCAGTTATTTTATTTTTTATCGCAATAAAGACTAAACCCGTCGTTATTCAATTAAAGTGTAGCAAAAAGCTACACTTTTTTTTGCCTATATACTGGTTTTAAATAACATACCGTTGTAGATTAAAATTTATATTAAAAACAAAATCTTGTATAGAATGAAAATTATATTTATCCACGGGATGAATCAACAAAACTACACAGCACATCGCTTGAAAGAGCATTGGTTAAAAGTATTCAAGCTCGGCCTAAAACAAATGCCTTGCAAAGTTAATGTCCGCGATCTTCATATCCACATGCCATTTTATGGCGACTTAATGACCAAATACCAATTAAGTAACCAATTAGACCTTAACACGTTGTTACCTAAGTCATTTTTTAATAATTATTTCCCTATTAACGTACACCCAAGTAATCCTCCTACTAGAGAGCACACTCCATTTGTTCCGTTGTTACGTCCCTCAACCGATCAAACTGATAAAAGCTTCTCAGAACGGCTTTATCTCACTTCTCAATTAGTTAAAGATCGTGTACTGAAAGAACTAGTTGTTTTATTAAATAACTTTCCTAAACTGCATGAAAGTTTGATTCAACAATTCCTCATCGAAACCTATATGTATCTATCTAACCCAGAGTTTATGGAGGAAGTACATCAAAGAATTTTAAAGAAAATGCGAGAAGACGAAGATTATATTGTGGTCGGACACTCTCTTGGTTCAGTTATCGCTTTCCAATTATTATCAGATCCATCTTATCAATTCTCAGTTAAGCGTTTTATCACCCTAGCTTCCCCTTTATCTTTTCGCGTGATTCAAAGTAAGCTCCCGAGTCCAATTTCTAGACCGCCATGTATTTACGGTGATTGGTTTAATTTTTACTCTCAGGATGATTTTTTGACTGCATTTCCATTGTGTGAAGCCCCATTTAATTTTGAACCTGCCATTATTAATCAGAAAATTTATACTTTCGCCAACCAGCCGCATGAGATTTTAGGATATTTACAACATCCGTCGGTTATAAAGGCAATTATTGAACCTTTTCAGAAAAATGAGGGCTAAATGTATATATTTTCTACAATTTGAGTTATTTTTAATCGCTTGACTGTTTTTTTTAATATTTCTTCAGAAAACTATTTGACACTTTTATTAAATCGACCTAATATACGCCCACCTCTGAAACGTCCCTATCGTCTAGAGGCCTAGGACATCGCCCTTTCACGGCGGTAACCGGGGTTCGAATCCCCGTAGGGACGCCAATATTTTTTCAGATGTATGCCTCATATAAGTCCCTATCGTCTAGAGGCCTAGGACATCGCCCTTTCACGGCGGTAACCGGGGTTCGAATCCCCGTAGGGACGCCAAATTCTAAAAAGCCACTGCATAACGTCAGTGGCTTTTTTCTTGCCTAAAAAAATGAAAAGCTAATCAATGATTAGCTTTTCATATGCTCTCTCAACCCGCAATTCCCACTTGTACTTCAAGGCGACCTGACTGCACTCGTAGTCCTCTAATTTCAAACTGATCTACGAGCTGCTGCACAAGCTCACGACTTTCTCTCAAAATATTCAAGCCCGGTAAAATACTAAAATCAGTCAAACTTAAAAGCTTTTCAACCATCCATGAACGGTTGTTAATAAAGTCAATAAATCCTGCTTGCTCTAGGTCAATAAACCACATGCGATGCCCATCGCGTTGGATTCCGGGAATATCGCCAATCAAGTGATTAATGAGTGATGGAATAGGCAACATATTTACGACTTCGAAACCAACTCGACCAATACGGCGCACAGCCCAATTTGACAAGGTGCCGCCATGTCGAATCTGAACATCAAGACTTTCATCCATTTGTCGCAAACGTAAGAATTTTTCCTGCCCAATACGACATTCCAATACTTTAAAATCTAAACTCAAACGATACATGAAGCGATGATAATGCCCATCGATCTCGACTTGGAAACTGTCATTGCCGCATTTAATTTTAATATCATCAATTTCGGAGCGATCAATGCGCTTACGAATTTGATTATTTAATAACATTTCGGGTAAGTACAACGTTAAGGTACTTTTGCCCAAAAAAGTTCGCGCCATAATCAACGCGACTTGGCGTGCTGTTTCACTGGTTTCAGACACCATATCTCTTACAGTACCTGCTGCCAGATTTGTCATTCCGACAACTCCACGTCGTGTATGAGTAGTTACTTGATCGAGTGCGTCCAAAGCAGCATCAGCAACCTCTGCAATATTACGTGTCGTGTCGCTAGCAAACCCAACTGCATCTTGGGCATGTTGCAATGTCTTATGCAGTAATCGACGAGATAATGACGGTTTAGCGGTATCTGGGGTAGCTAAAACCGATGCTGTCGTTGTAGGCTGCGACTTATTGTCATCTTGTTGACCCAAGTCCCTCTCTCCTTTTTATATTTATCCCACATCCTATTCGAGTATTTAAGCTCATTTATTGTGCTAATCACACTTCATTTTTCTGTAGATTAGCATGCTCTACAATATTATTTTAATTTTTATGTGTACGGATAAATCATCTGTTTTTTATATTTCTTTGTTTATTCATAAGTAATTTTTCTGCTAACTCAACGCATTTCATCGATATCTTACAAATTTTTTTCTTTCTGCACATTTCCGTTAGAATAGATTCAAACTAAATGTGGAGTTCTCATGCAATATCGTTGCCCTAAATGTCAAAGTGTTAAAATTATGCCTGTGAGCCAAGGCGTGAACAGCGCAAAACCTGTCGTTCCTAAAAGTCTGGTTATCTTGATTCCTGCAATTTTTGTGCTTTTACTGTTAGTAGTCATTAGCATCTTTATGTGGATTTTTGGCAATGGTGCAGGTAGTTCTCTTCAAATCGCAACAGTAGTTGCATTTGTGGTTACTGTAGGGGCTGGTTTTATGTTCTGGCGTGATTTGCCTGATTTTAAATTGTCTATGCAAGCATTTATGCAGTCACAAAAACACTGGAAATGCCGTGACTGCAATAACGAATGGGAAATTTAAAAAAACTGTTCACATCAGCTTAATGCTGATGTGAATGTGCATTATCTGCTTCATCATGTTTATGCGAAGCATGCTGAGCAATGTGCTGACAATTAATCTCGGCATCGTCCTCAATTTGCAATGTCACTTCACCAATACCATGTTCATGAGAAAGCATTTCAACAGCATCTTGATACAACTTGGTACGATCAGCTTCAGGCGCAAATAAGTGCACGGTTAAATGGATATTTTTAGAAGTAATCGCCCACACTTTGAGTTGGTGAATACTCTCAACACCATTTAAAGAAAGTAAATCTGCACGTAGCTTCTCAATATCGACCTCTTCGGGTACACCTTCGAGCAAAATGTTAATACTTTGCTTAAGTAAAACCCATGTTCTTGGCAACACCCAAAATCCAATCAGTACTGCAATAAGCGTGTCAATCCAGTACCAATTAGTGAAGTAAATAATAATTGCACCAATAATAACGCCTACCGAGCCTAGTGCATCACTCAATACTTCTAGATAAGCACCTTTCACATTTAGGCTGTTATTGGCACTCGACATTAAAAGTTTCATTGAAATGAGGTTAATTACTAAACCAATAGTCGCTACAACCAGCATACCCACACTTTGAATTTCGGGTGGCTTAGAGAAACGGATATAGGCTTCATATAAAATATAAATTGCCACCACGAACAGCATGAGTGCATTAAATAAAGCGGCCAGAATTTCAAAGCGTTGATAACCAAAAGTACGCTTATTATCAGCGGGACGTTTTGAAATCTGAATTGCGACCAGAGCAATTGCCAAAGCAGCTGCATCTGTAAACATATGCGCAGCGTCAGAGAGCAACGCCAGACTTTGTGTGATTAAACCTGCAATAACCTCAACAATTAAAAATGTCGTAGTAAGCGCCAAGGCAATCGTTAATTTCTTGGCATTACCTTCAGTCACTACAGCATGACTATGGTCATGACCATGTTGTCCACCCATTTTGCGGACTCCTTATTATTTATCTTTATGGTGAGGTAAAAGTAACCATGAATTCATGCTTACCTTTACCTGTTTCAAATACTTTTCTGACTCAAACTTTTTCATCAAAAAAGATATCTCAAATCGATGACATTATGAATGCTCAACTTTATTCGTCTTGCTTTCATTCATCCATCGATAAATGACTGGCAATAAAACCAGCGTTAGTATCGTAGATGAAATAATGCCACCGATTACTACCGTTGCCAAAGGTCGTTGTACCTCTGCACCAGTTCCAGTTGCCAAAGCCATTGGAATAAAACCAAGTGAAGCAACAAATGCCGTCATTAATACAGGGCGTAGTCGCAGTACAGCACCTTTCCAAGTAGCTGCATGAACATCTAGGGTTGCTCTTAGCTCTTTAATGAATGTGAGCATGACCAAACCATTCAATACCGCAACACCTGATAAAGCGATAAACCCGACTCCAGCAGACATAGAAAGCGGAATATCTCTCAGCCACAAAGCGACTAATCCACCAGATAAAGCGAAAGGAACTCCGCTAAATACAAGTAAGCTGTCTTTAAAATTACTAAATACCGCCATCAGCAATACAAAGATCATGATGAGCGCCATCGGTACAACGATTTGCATTCTTGCAGTGGCAGAAGCAAGATTCTCAAACTGTCCTCCATAACCCAACCAATAACCGCTAGGTAGCTTTTGCTGCGCCAGTTTGCTTTGCATCTCTTGTACAAAAGACCCAAGGTCACGATCACGCACATTTGCCGTCACAATCACTCGGCGTTTGCCATTTTCACGGCTCACTTGAGCAAGGCCCAGAATATTCTCAACCTTGGCAACGTCTTGTAACTGGATCAGACCGCCGTTTGGTAAGCGAATCGGTAATTGTGCTAGCTGCTGAGGCGTACGCATGTTTTCCTGTAAGCGAATCACGAAATCGAAACGTCTATCGCCCTGTAAAATTTGCCCTACACTCTGTCCTCCAATACTCGCAGCGACAATATCCTGAATAGACTTGACTGATAATCCATATTGAGCCGCTAGTGCATGATTAACATCTACATTAAGTAATGGCAAACCATCGGTCTGTTCGACTTTGACTTCACTAGCACCTGGAATGCTACGTAGCTGTTGGGCTATTTTTTCTGCTTCCTGATTGAGGACTTGCATATCATCCCCAAAAACTTTCACCCCGATATCACTACGGACACCTGAAATGAGTTCATTAAAACGTAGTTCGATGGGTTGCGAGAATTCACTGTTATTACCAGGAATCTGATTCACGAATTGCAGCATTCTGGTACGCAATTCATCTACCGTTTCCTTCTGATTAGGCCATTGATCATGTGGCTTTAGTAAAACAACACCATCGGAAATATTAGGAGGCATGACATCGGTAGCAACCTCGGCTGTTCCTGTTCTTGCAAAAATAGCCTTAATTTCAGGAAAAGCTTTGAGTAACTGCTTTTCTACGGTCTCTTGAATCCTAAGTGATTCCTCTATACCAGTACTTGGCGCACGCATGAGTTGCAAGGCAAAATCCCCCTCACTGAGTTGAGGCGCAAACTCACTACCTACTCTTGTTGCAATTGCACCAGTAAGAATCAAGATGCTGACTGCTGCTGTTACAACAACATATCGGAAAGCATAAGCTTTATCGAGTAAGCCTGCATAACCTTTTTTCAGCATCATCATCCAGCGGCTTTCTTTTTCCTTCACTTCACCCGTAACAAACAGAGCTACTGCTGCTGGCACAAAGGTCACAGATAAAATAATTGCTCCTAATAATGCTAGGACAACGGTCATTGCCATAGGATGAAACATCTTTGCTTCAACGCCTGCTAAAGCAAAAATTGGTAGGTACACGACCATAATGATGATCTGACCAAATATTAATGGTCGGCGTGCCTGTTTAGCCGCTAGAAAGACCTCAGTGAAACGTTCGGAACGTGTTAATAAGCGACCTTTTAAATGCTGCGCTTCAGCTAAACGCCGAATACAGTTTTCAACAATAACAACGGCCCCATCAACAATGATCCCGAAGTCCAAAGCACCCAAACTCATCAGGTTGGCACTGATTTTTTGTTCCGCCATACCTGTTAAGGTAAAAAGCATTGCCAATGGGATAATACAAGCAGTGATTAAAGCGGCGCGAAAGTTTCCTAAAAAAATAAAAAGGATAACGATGACTAAAATCGCCCCTTCAATCAAATTTTTAGCTACTGTTTTAATCGCTTTATCTACGAGGCTACTACGATCATAGACTGTTTCAATCACCACGCCCTGAGGGAGTGATCTTTGAATTTCCTGAACTTTGTCGTCAATCGCCTTAGCAATAGTTTTACTGTTTTCACCCATCATCATCATGGCGATACCTAAAACAGTTTCCTGTCCATTATAGGTAGCACCACCTGTACGCAAATCATGACCAATCGATACTGACGCTACATCCGCAACCCGTATAGGTAAACCGTTTTTAGTGGCGACCGTAACATTCTGGATATCTTGTATCGATGTCAGCATACCCGGAACACGAACTGTGAGTTGCTGACCATTCTCTTCAATAAATCCAGCACCGCGGTTTTCATTATTATTTTGAAGCGCATCCTGTAAGTCGGTGAGTGGAATTTGCAACTGTTGTAACCGTGTCAGATCTGGAGAGACCACATAGGTTTTGTTATATCCACCAATGCTATTAACCTCGGCTACCCCTTGTACACGTTGTAACTGGGGCCGAATAATCCAGTCTTGAATTTCACGCAGGTCCATCGCGCTATAAGCTGAACCATCTGCTTTTTTAGCATTTGGCTCTGCTTTTACCACCCATTGATAAATCTCACCGAGTCCAGTCGAAATTGGAGACATTTGCGGATCAATGCTATCTGGTAAAGCACTCTTAGCTTCTTGTAAACGTTGGTTAATCAGCTGTCTTGCCCAGTAAATGTCAGTACCATCTTTAAAGATAATCGTGACCTGAGAAAGACCATATCTGGAAATTGAACGAGTCTGTTCCAGATTGGGAATACCAGACATGGCATTTTCAATCGGATAAGTAATTCTTTGCTCAACTTCAGGTGCTGTAAAACCATTGGCCTGACTATTGATCTGCACCTGTACATTGGTGATATCAGGCACGGCATCAATTGAAAGTTTTTGGTAGCTATAAATTCCGACACCAATCCAAGCAATAACAAACATCATGACCCAAATGGCGTTGTTAATTGAAAACTGAATGATCCGATCAAACAAACCTTCAGCCTCTGGCAAATCAGGTTTATTAATGTCCATGCTCAGCCTCCCCTTTTTCAAGTTCGGACTTAAGCAAGAAACTACCTTGAGTCACATATTGCTGTTTTTCAGTAATTCCTGATTTAACTTCTACCCATTGTGCATCTGAAGAATAATTGCCTAACTCAACGGCAACAGGGGCAAAATGAATTTTGTCCTTCTCCTGTTTTGCAATAAAGACGACATTCTTTCCATCAATCTGTTGTATCGCTGTCTTGTTAACCCGTAATACAGTCGCTGCATTATTTTGTTTCAGTAACACATTGACCATTAAGTTAGGGCGTAATTCTTTTGAAGGTGTTAGTACCTTGGCACGAACCTGTAAACGACCAGTTTGAGTATCTGCTTCTGAAGTTAGGCTTTGCACCTGCGCTTTAAAAATATTGTTCGTTTGCAACGATTTAAATTCAATTTCCTGATTAGGCTGAATATTGGTATTTGCACTTGGTAGCACAAACTCGACCCATAACTGATCCAGGCGATCAATAACAAATAATTGTTTTTCAGGACCAATTTGCTCACCAATGACAATATCTTTATTACTGATTACACCACTTAAAGGTGCAGTTAAAACATATCGGCCTTTACTTGAGCGATTCGCTCCCAATGCAGATAAACGGCTATTTGCAGCCTGCACTTGAATCTGCGCCTGACGATATGCATTGTAAGCGCGCTGGTAATCTTGACGTGCTGAAACCCCTTGTTCCCACAATTGTTTTTCACGTTGATAATCTTGCTGCGCTAATGTCAGTGCTTCTTGTGCCATGCTTAAGTTAGCTTGTTGATCGACCAAATCCGGTACAAATAAAGTCGCAAGCGCTTGACCCTTTTCAACTTGTTGTCCCAACGCAACATTTACGCTATCTACACGCGCAGAAAACGTTGAAGAGACATGTGCTTGCTGGTCTGTATTTACAACGAGTTTGGCAGGATAAGAGAGGGTCTGTTCAACTTCTCCACGTCCTACTTGCTCTAATTTCACTCCATATTCAACCAGTTGCTTAGAAGTGAGGTTTAAACTTCCTTCCTCTTTTTCAGATTCCTCATGACCAGCTTCACCCTCTGCATGCGCTTCTTCACCTTCATCAGTATTAGGCTGTTTTTTTCCAGAGAAAAATAACCAAGCACTTAAAGCAAGGCAGACAATCAGCAACAAAAGAGCAATAAGCCATTGGTTTTTCATTTTTTTAACTGACATTACTCTGCCCCTCCAACTGTCGGCAACTGATAGGTGTCTTGCCATAAATTTTGATTAATTTGATTTAATGCATCTCCAGACATCACCATATTTGGATCGATCCCGAGAGCTAAACTTTCTGCCTCAATTGCTTTTTGCCAAGCAGATTTAAGGAGTTGAACTTTCTTCAAACGTTGTTCTTGTAATTGAAGGGTAGATTGCTGAACATCAGTAATTGCAAATTTACCGACCTTAAAGCCAAGCAACATTTTCTCTTGTACCGTCTCTGATAAAGGGATTTGCTGCTCATTCATTAAATTATATTGCTGCTTTAAACCCGCTAACTCGTACTGTAGAGTACGGATGGAATTCTGGCTTTGCTTTTTATAAAAGCTCTGCTGCTGGTCAATTAAATCAAGTTTGCTTTGAGCAACTTTTAGTGCATATTGCTGGCGATTAAAAATGTTTAAAGGAACTGCTATACCTACTCGGATCTGATTTTCGGTACTGCTCGTTTCTGCGGTTTTACTACGAACCACGCCCATATTTACAGTAGGCGTAGGCCGATTTTTTGCCTTTAAATAATTAATTTCAGAATTTTGTTGTATTGCTTGAAGCCGCAGGGACTGTTCTAACAAATTCTGTTTTAGATATTGATCGATATCACCTTCATTTTTTAAAGGCCACACACTTTTTATATCTGGACGTAACGTGAAGTTATCTTCTGTCTCACCCCATAAGTTAGCCAATTTTCTTTTAGCACTACTCAGTGATAATTCAACTTCCTGATATAAACGCTGATTTTCAACATGCGTCATGAGAGTTCGATCTAAATCAACCTGAGCAATACTGCCTGCCTGAAAGCGTAAGCGGGTAGCATCAAGAAGATTTTTACTCGTTCTTAACTGGGCTTTAGCAACTTCATGTTCAAGCTCTAAAATAGATACTTGTGACCATAAATATTTTACCGCCAGCTTCAGTTGAGCCTCATATAAAACCTGATTTAACTCAACTTGATTTTGCTGAACACTTGCTAGTTTTTTTGCTGCGGAACGTACACCAAAAATATCTAGTTTTTGCGAGATCCCAAGTTCTAATTCCTGATCTTTTCCAGATTTAAAACCCGTTTGCTGTACAGAAACCGTCGGATTTTCCCATAGCTGGCTCTGTTTGATATTGCTCTCGGCGATATCTTGTTGAGTTTGCCAAATTCCTGTTTGAGTCTGAAACTGCTTAACCTGATCGAGCACCTGTTCAAACGTTAAAACATTCTGTACACGCTGTGGTTGTGTATTCTCAGCAAGGTTCTGATTTGAACTGGCTGCGTTTGTTACGACACCAGTTGAAAGTGCAACAGCAACAACTAATGATTTAAATACCCAAGATGTGCTCAGACTAACGAAACGCTTTTCGTATAAAAAAATAGACATAAATTAACCCTATGAAATAAATAATATTTCTGGTGGGCTAATTTTCGGCTACCCCACCTATAGCAGGGCTAAAACAGGAGGCGGGTCTTGTTTAGAGATATGAGGGGACTTATAAGAATTGGACCAATAATATTGTTGTTTTGGCTCAGATGACTGTATTAACGGTGAAACAAGTTTTTCTTGTGCTTCTACAATCACAACATGAAAACATGAAGGCAAATGGTCATGATGATCGGACAAGTTTAAGGGAGCTTTATGAGTCCCTACGATATCTGTCTTTTCCGTATGGCTATGCTGTGAAGCTTCATAACTCAACGCTGCATGATGACCAAAATGATGTAATGCCTTTTCCTGATTTTCATGGGCGCAAAATGCCGCTGCCACATTCCATAAACTTTGGAATATAAGCAAACAGAATAAGACGGACATGAAAAGTGCAGAACGTGGCAACAGCACACCATTAAACTAAGAAGTTGAACAAAGCCACTATAGCAGGCAGTGGGCATGTAATAAAATTACATCTATAAGTAGCAGTATAGAAGCGATTCTAATCTCGCCTGAGTAAAGATAAGAATAAATCATTAAGAATCTCTATCTTTACTCATAGGAAACTAATTATTAAGTAATTAGTTTCCTACAAAAGAAATTATTTACGCTTACAAGTTAAATGAGGGTTCTTACTTTCTTCAGCTTTAGCTTTTGTTTCTTGCTGAGACTTAATATTCTTTTCGAGGAATATTAACCCTCCATCAGCATGAGCCAAACTTGTTGAAAGAAGTAAAACCATCAAAGCCGATTTTGTATTTAGTTTAATAGACATAATAATCACCAGATCTAAATATTCCGAATTTATTTAAGGACTTAGCCCAGAAATAAAATTAATTTTTCGCATGCTTTAGTTAATCAATTCAGGACAAATCTTCTGAGTCTCTAAGAAGCATGCGGATATACTTTCATTTCATTTTTAGAACCAACTAAACAATGAAGGGAGAACACCGTGTAGTCGCAACTCATCAAAAAGTTGGACTAAGGCTGCAACCCAGACAAACCACACCACCTGCGTTAAAAAAATACGGAAATGCTTCGGCGAAACCTGATAGAACTCAGGCTCTTTAAAATTTTTGAAACTTGGTAAAAAACGTGGAATTGTCTTTATATAATCTGAATATGCAGTTCCATATTTTTCACTCAGGAATGCTTCTTCTTGGCGTATAACAAAATGGTAGTAACAGAGAAAATAAAGTGTGAATAATATTGGGAAGATAAACGTCTCTGTAATCAACATGATCCCGACTCCACCCAGATAACTAAACAGATAGAGTGGATTTCTACATAAAGAATAGGGACCGTCTGTCACCAACTTGGCATTCTTAAATCCGGAAATGTAAAGACTGCACCATATTCTTCCCATTACTCCTATGCCCACAAAAAACCATCCAAAGAACCATAAAATATGTTCTATAAATGCCGCCTGGAAATGCCATTTACTAAAACTTAAAGCAAGAATAATAGCTAAAATCAGCCCAATCACTCGGGAGCTCACAGTTCTAACACGGGGGGTAAATAAAATATTCATTTCCATAAACCTCCATCACTGTGAATCATAAGAGATGAGATAACAGATTCATTAAAATGATATTTTTGTGTTCCAGAAAAATTTGTCAGAACTTTATATCCCGCCTTGTCATTAACATAAAGACGTGAATGTTTAAGCGAGTAATCTACATAGAAGATTGCTGCGCTTTGTTTGCACATATAATTAAGCATAAAATAACCCTTTGAAATAAATAAATTTCTGGTGGGTTATTTTTCGGCTACCCCACCTATAGCAGGGTTAAGACAGGAGGGGGATTTAAAGAGCCAAGATACGGAGACTGATAAGAATTAGACCAGTAATAAATTTGTGAAAGCTCATGTACACGCACAAAAGGTTCTTGAGCTTGTTGTGCATTTTCAGTCATCACTACATGAAAACATGAAGGTAAATGATCGTGATGATCTTGCCAGCTTAATGGAGCATTATCAGAATTTTCTACAATACCAACATGTTCAGTCTGCATATGGTCTGAAGATTGATATACATTTAAATCTGCATGATGACCGAAATGTTGTAATGCCTTTTCCTGATTTTTATGCACGCAAAATGCCGCTGCCACATTCCATAAGCTTTGGAATATAAGCAAACTAAACAAGACGGACATAAAAACTGTAGAACGTGACAACGGTACACCATGACAGTAAATTGCACAAAGTCACTATAGCAAGCGATACCAATGTAATAAAATTACAAAATGATTTTTGGTTAATTTATCGCTGTTTTAAAAAAGTTTTTTCTTTAGAAAAATTAATTTCCTGTTTGAGTTCCTGCAATGTATAAACTATTTTCTACCCTACTCGTTGTCGTCTGTTTAAATTTGAGTGCTTGTGCCACGACATTACTTTCAGAAGCTTTACCTAACGAAACCACAAAAACCGAGAAGATCATTTTAGCAAAAGATCAAATCATTGCCTTAGGTCAAACAGTTGAAAATGACCAAGAACAAGGTTTTGTATTTGTGGGGAAAGACTACAACTATTTAATGACTGACGGTAGCTCAAACCTTTTAAATATTATCAAAAGTATTCCAGCAGAACAGAGAAACTTAAAGACACCATCACCGCTTGTACTTGAGATGGATGATTCTACTCATTTTCATGGTGAAATAACGATTCGTTATAATATTCCCACTTATCAAATAGATGAAAAACAAAAAGAACTTTTAAATACATTAGGTTTTAAAAATCAATTTATGGCGATGGAAAATCAAAAACAAGTTTTCTACCCTTTTACCATAATCCGCTTTAAAGGAAAGATTTATCAAAAAGCAGATAATCAAAAGATTCAACAGCAGCTCCCAACTCCCTACCCAGTCGCTCTACAACAAAAAGATGAAATAACCAAGAAACATCCGTTTAAACGTGTAACACGCATGGCTTTATATCCTCTAGCAATGACCTTTGACGTGATTACGGTAGCTCCATCATTAATCTGGTCAGATTTACATGGTGACTTTAATAAATAAGATCTTTCACTCTTAAAATAAAAACTAGCCCTTAGGCTGGTTTTGTTTAAAGAAATTTCTTTTGTTTGATATTTATAAATTTTCTTAAAAGTCTTTTGCGCTAAATAATAGTTATTTTTTAATTTTAAAAGCTCTAATTTCACTTAAGAATGCAGCTATTCTCATAGTAATTTCACTTAGCGTAAAAACACGTGTAACTTTTATGTAAGCCAAAACTTCATTATTTTTCATCCAAATGCGCTATATCACATTTACAAAAAAAAACATAATATTTCAATATAAGGGACTAGCTTAAAAGTGTGAGTCAATTCAATTAAATTGAGGAACAAGGGAGACTATCATGAATATGAAATCAATCAAGTATAGGCTTAATCACTTGTTTGCTTTTGAAAACTTACCTTCTGATATGCATTCACAAGCAGTTGATGAAATTGAACAGGGTTTACGCTTTGAGGAACTAGCCGAGCAAGACCATGAACGTATGCAAAATTGGTTAGATGTAACTCCTAATGACCGAAATGCTATGTGGTGCTACCTACGAGCAGCTTTACGTGGTAGCTCTGATGCTTCTTTTAAACTTGGTATCGGTTATCTAAATGGTCAATTTGGATTAGATAAAAATTATCGTGAAGCTGAAAAATGGCTACAAAAAGCAGCAAGTCAGGGACATCCCGATGCTGAACGCTGCTTACAAGAAGCGTTTAGCAAGCTCGCTTTTTCTTAAAATAAAAAAACCAGCCCTTAGGCTGGTTTTTAAATTAACAGAGATTATCCGCTAATTTTTTTGTATTTAGTACGTTTTTGAACAGCGTCTTCACCTAAACGTGACTGACGATACGCTTCATATTCTGCATAGTTACCTGTGTAGAATTCTGGCTGTTCATTTTCAAATGACAAGATGTGTGTCGCGATACGGTCAAGGAACCAACGGTCATGCGATACCACCATTACTGTACCTGGGAACACAAGAATTGCATCCTCAAGCGCACGTAAAGTTTCAATATCCAAGTCGTTTGATGGCTCATCCAGTAAGATAACGTTTGCACCTTGCTGTAAAATTTTCGCAAGTTGTAAACGGTTACGCTCACCACCAGACAATTCGCCTACGCGTTTTTGCTGATCTTGACCTTTGAAGTTAAAGCGGCCGATATAAGCACGTGAAGCAATTTCATAATCGCCCACTTTCAAGATATCTAAACCACCAGATACTTCTTCCCAAACAGTTTTGTTATTGTCTAGAGTGTCGCGAATCTGACCCACGTAAGCCACTTTAACTGACTCACCTAAAGTCACAGTACCTGTATCAGGTTGCTGTTCGCCAGTCATCATACGGAATAAAGTCGTTTTACCCGCGCCGTTTGGACCAACGATACCCACAATTGCTGTTGGAGGTACAGTAAACGATAAGTTTTCGTACAATACGCGGCCGTCAAATGATTTGCTGATACCTTCCACTTCCACAACTTTATTACCCAAACGAGGGCCAGGTGGAATGTAGATTTCAGACGTTTCATTACGTTGCTGGAATTCTTTAGAGTTAAGCTCTTCAAAACGCTCCATACGTGCTTTGTTTTTCTTTTGCTGACCTTTCGCATTTGAACGAACCCATTCAAGTTCTTTTTTCAATGCTTTAGCAAAAGATTCTTCTTGTTTCTGCTCTTGTTCTAAACGAGCATTTTTTTGCTCTAACCAAGAAGAATAGTTACCTTGGTAAGGAATACCATGCCCACGGTCAAGCTCCAAGATCCACTCGGCAACGTTATCCAAGAAATAACGGTCATGCGTAATCGCAACGATTGTGCCAGGGAAATCTTTCAAGAAGCGCTCTAACCAAGAAACAGATTCTGCATCCAAATGGTTCGTCGGTTCGTCAAGAAGCAACATGTCTGGCTTTGAAAGTAATAAACGGCACAGTGCTACACGACGGCGTTCACCACCTGAAAGCTTAGTTACGTCTGCATCCCAAGCTGGAAGGTTCAACGCATCTGCCGCGATTTCAAGCTGGTTATTTAAGTTATGTGCATCCCAAGCATGGATAATTGATTCTAATTTTTCCTGCTCTTTTGCAAGTGCATCAAAATCAGCATCCGGGTCTGCATATTCTGCAAATACCTGATCAAGACGTTCTAAAGCATCTAAAGCTTCACGTACGCCATCTTCAACGTTACCACGAACGTCTTTAGTCGGATCAAGAGGTGGCTCTTGCTCTAAATAGCCGATTTTAATTCCAGGTTGTGCACGAGCTTCACCAGAGAAATCTTTATCTACGCCAGCCATAATACGAAGCAAGGTAGATTTACCTGCACCGTTCAAACCGAGTACACCAATTTTGGCACCCGGGAAAAATGATAAAGAGATGTCTTTTAAGATTTCGCGCTTTGGCGGAACCATCTTAGACACTCGGTTCATCGTATAAATATATTGGGCCACGCAGGACTCCTCAATTGAAAAACCAATACATCGCATAAGCGATAAATAATAGCGCGTATTATACGCTGAAAACCTCTATGACTTGAAGTTATGATTTCCATCGTACGGATTTATCAAACAATTTTCTTTTTCAATAAGTTGCAAAATGTTTATGGATAAGATTTGTACAGCGTTTCAGCGCCTATTTTTCTATCTTTATTCCTAAAATTAGAAAACAAACCAGAATTTCTGCAATTTTCTATTTAACTTTTAAGCTAGACTCGCTCAATATTTAACTCACGAAGATGAAGTAATAATGACTTATAAAGATGAAACCTTAGCAATTCATGCTGGCTACTCACCCGAAGCAACAACAAAAGCGGTTGCGGTTCCTATTTATCAAACCACTTCATATGCATTTGATAATACACAGCACGGTGCCGACCTTTTCGATTTAAAAGTTCAGGGCAATATTTATACTCGCATTATGAACCCGACCACTGCTGTGCTTGAGCAACGCCTTGCTGCTCTCGAAGGCGGAATTGGTGCTTTAGCCTTGGCTTCTGGAATGGCAGCGATTACCTATGCCGTCCAAACGATTACAGAAGCAGGAGACAACATTGCCTCCGTCTCAACTTTATATGGCGGAACTTATAATTTATTTGCCCACACCTTACCAAAACAAGGCATTGAAGTTCGCTTTTTTGATTATCAACAGCCTGAAAGCTTACGTAATTTAATTGATGATAAAACTAAACTTGTTTTTGTTGAGTCGATTGGTAACCCACTCGGAAATATTATCGATTTAGAAGCAATTTCAAAAATTGCACATGAATATGGCGTACCTGTCATCGTCGATAATACGGTTGCCACCCCTGCCTTATTAAAACCATTTCAATATGGTGCCGATATCGTCATCCATTCGCTTACTAAATATATTGGTGGTCATGGCAATAGCATTGGTGGTGCAATTATCGATAACGGTAAATTTCCTTGGGGTAAATATCCAGAGCGTTTTAAAGTTTTGAACACGCCAGACCCAAGTTATCATGGTGTGAATTATGTTGAGGCATTAGGCGAAGCTGCCTATATAGCACGAGCTCGCGTTGTACCATTGCGTAATACAGGCGCGGCTATTAGTCCACTGAGTGTTTTCTTGATTTTACAAGGTCTAGAAACTCTAAATCTCCGCATGGAGCGTCATACTGAAAATGCGCAAAAAATTGCAGAGTATTTACAGACCCACCCAAAAGTAAAATGGGTGAATTACGCAGGTTTAAAAGATCATCCGCAACACCAGCTTGCTCAAAAATATGTAAAAGGTAAACCTTCTGCAATTTTATCTTTCGGTGTACAAGATGGGCGTGAAGGCGGTACTCGATTCATCGATGCACTTCAGCTATTTACTCGTCTGGTGAATATTGGTGATGCGAAAAGTTTGGCTTGCCACCCTGCAACTACAACTCACCGTCAACTTAATGAACAAGAGCTTAAATCTGCTGGTGTAAGTGAAGATATGGTTCGTCTTTCTATTGGAATTGAGCATATTGATGACTTAATTGCCGATTTAGACCAAGCACTTTCAGCTGTATAAATTTTAAACCATTCAACAAGCCTCTGGAAATAGAGGCTTTTTTCATTTTTCTGTTCACTATATAACTAAAATAATTAATGGATTAAGATACTATTTTAGAGTTTTTACTCTAAATAAATTGTTAAATTTCATATATTTACAGACTAGACAATTTTTAAACATCTATTAAGATAAAGACAATATTTATGAGTTCATCTGGATGAATCTACGGTTGTAAAAAATAAAAATTACATACCGGAATAAATAGTCCCTGCCCCTACTTAGGTAAAATGCTGTGAATAAAAAATTAGAAGCTCTGTTCCAGGAAAAGGTACAAGATAAAGTCATTTTAGTGACAGGCGCCTCGAGTGGAATCGGATTAACGATTTCAAACAAACTTGCTGATGCTGGAGCCCATGTTTTACTGGTTGCCCGTACTCAAGAAACTTTGGAAGAAGTAAAAGCAGATATCGAAAAACGTGGCGGTAAGGCATCAATTTTCCCATGTGATCTCAACGATATGGAAATGATTGACCAAGTTTCTAAAGAAATTTTAGCAACTTTGGATCACATTGATATTTTAATTAATAACGCAGGTCGCTCTATTCGCCGTGCTGTACATGAGTCTTATGATCGTTTTCATGACTTTGAACGCACGATGCAATTAAATTATTTTGGCGCAGTTCGGCTAGTTCTCAATATCTTGCCGCATATGATTCAGCGTAAAGATGGACAAATCATTAACATTAGCTCGATTGGTGTGTTAGCAAACGCTACTCGCTTCTCTGCATATGTCGCCTCTAAAGCAGCGCTTGATGCATTTAGCCGCTGTCTATCGGCCGAAGTTCATGC
The DNA here is from genome assembly GCF_059800965.1 of Acinetobacter sp. LT1. Lineage (NCBI taxonomy): Bacteria > Pseudomonadati > Pseudomonadota > Gammaproteobacteria > Moraxellales > Moraxellaceae > Acinetobacter > Acinetobacter sp. LT1. The sequence continues at coordinate 60,309 of NZ_JBBAXE010000004.1, read as the reverse complement.
ACACAAAATCGCAATTACTTCAATTTATATGCCATTGGTTCGTACCCCAATGATTGCACCAACTAAAATTTATAAATATGTCCCAACCCTTTCACCTGAGCAGGCTGCTGACTTAATTGCTTATGCAATTGTGAAACGCCCGAAACGTATGGCAACCAACTTAGGTCGCTTAGCTTCAATGACTTATTCTGTAGCACCAGGCATCAATAATATGTTTATGTCGATTGGTTTCCGTTTATTCCCAAGTTCAGATGCAGCGAAGGGACAAAAAACTGAGAAATTAAACTGGGCACAAAAAGCTTATGCACGTATTTTCCCTGGTGAACACTGGTAATTTTGAGTTAAACGCATAACGAATAAAAAGCGCCTTAACTAAGGCGCTTTTTTTAACTAAAGGACTGATCAATCAAGAAACTGAACGTGCCCTGTTTTTACATCATAAATTGCACCCACAACTACGATCTCACCTCGATCAACCATATCTTTAAGCACACTGCTGTTATTAATAATGTACTGGATATTGTAATGAACGTTCATTGCTGTCACTTGGCTAATAAAAGCATTACCTAATTCACGTGGTTGCATAATGTCATATACGCTATCAACCGAATGCATTAATGGTCCAAGCACATATTGAATGTGTGGCATTTCCTTCACATCAGACACTTGCTTTTGCTCTAAACGCAATTGACATGCACTTGTTACCGCACCGCAATCGGTATGTCCTAAAACAACGATGACTTTAGAACCTTTGGCCTGACATGCAAACTCAAGTGAACCCAATACTTTTTGCCCAGCAATATTACCTGCAATTCGTAAGCTAAACAGATCACCAATACCCACATCAAAAATCATTTCGGTAGGGGCACGTGAGTCCATACACCCAAGGACTGCTGCAATCGGATGTTGCCCTTCATCTGCAGTCACACGAATTTGTCGGTAAATATCTCGTTGTAGACGTTCATTTTTTACAAAACGTTCGTTCCCTTCTTTAAGTAGGTTAACGACCTGTTGTGGACTCAGCTTTTGTTGCAAATCATGTGTACTAATATCAATATCAAGTACCGCATCATCAACATCTTGATAGTGCTGCTTAAACCCGACCAGTTTAAGATTTACTTGGCGTTTAATAGCCGTTTCACTTTGATAATCTTGAATAACTTGATAGATATCAGGATCGATCGAATCACATTGAGTTGCATCAATAATGAGTTGTTGATGTTTATGTACGTGTTCTAATGCCGAAATAAGCGCAGAACGATTAAGAAAGGTGACTTGAGAAGGAAGCTCAATACGAGTCACTACGCCATGCAAACGCTTCTCTCTATAAACACGAATACCTTTATTAAAATTGCCATAAAGAATAAAAGCACTACTGGTGAACAGACCAATTAAAATTCCCATTAAAAGATCGGTCAGCAAAATTGCAACTAAGGTAATAATAAAAGGTAAAAACTGTTTCCAACCTTTTTGATAAAGCTGTTTAAATAGTTTTGGATGAGTAAGCTTAAAGCCTGTGACAATAAGGATCGCGGCCAATGCAGACAAAGGAATCATGTTCATCAATGGCACAAAGAACAAAACCGCCAACAGCAACAATATCCCATGAATAATGGTAGAGCATTTACTACGCGCACCTGTATTCGCATTCACCGAACTTCGCACAATCACGGAAGTGACGGGCATACCACCTATTAAGCCCGAAACGATATTCCCTGTGCCTTGTGCCCAAAGTTCACGGTTCGGCGGAGAAGAACGTTTTTGAGGATCGATTTTATCTGCTGCCTCTAAATTCAATAACGTTTCTAAAGATGCAACGACAGCCAGAGTAATTGCCCCTGTGTAAATCATAGGCTCAGCTAAATAGCTAAAATCAGGGAAAATTAATACTTCTTCGGGAGCTTTTAATATATTCGGCAATTGAATGAGGTTATCAATTTGCACTGCCCATGCAGAACCCATACTCACCAAAATAAAATTTAAAACTGCTGCTAGTACAACCGCAATCAAAGCAGAAGGTAAAGCTAGTTTTTTAAGTGGACTGCTATCCCACGCTAAAATTAAAAATAAACTGAGTAAGCCAATAAGCGCTGCGCCTCCATCAAAACGTTGAAGGAATGCATCAGGTGTTGAAGTCCAAACTTGTTTCCATGAAAAATCAGAAAGTCCGAACAGATAAGGCAATTGCGTGGCAATCAGGATCACGCCAATAGCAGCTAATAACCCTAAAATGACATTATTTGGAATAAAGTTCGCAAAAAAACCTAACTTAAATAATCCAAATAGAATTTGTAGAACACCGGCAAAAATAATACATAATAAAAAGGCGGCATAATTGCCGCCTAATTGTTCTAACTGTACAAGGATGACAGCAGTCAGCCCTGCCGCTGGGCCTGCAACGCTAATGTGAGAACCACTTAGTAAACCCACAATAATGCCGCCCACAATACCTGCAATAATACCAGAGATGATGGGAGCACCTGAGGCTAAAGCAATACCCAAACACAGCGGTAATGCCACGAGGAATACGACAACTCCGGACAAGAGGTCTTTTAAATGAAATCTATTTTTCAGGTTTAAAACCGACATAAAACAACCATTTATAATATAAAGAAATAAGCAAAGTTGTACTATTACAGCCTGAAAGTGAGTAAATGCTTCAAGGCTGGGTTGATGATGTCTAACAACTGAATATCATTAAAGTTTAGTTATGTTATAACGTTGTGTATTTAATTGTGTATTTAACAACGATTTGTTGATCTTAAGATTCACCTCATCTTTACAACTGTTTTTTTCTTATTTTGCTTTTATATAATTATTTAAAACATAATATTTAACCCATAAAAAGGCCTCCAATTGGAGGCCTTTTTTAAACTAAAAATTCTTATTTAGAACCTTTAATTCCTGCTTGTAATAACAATGCACCTAAACCACCAATCTTTTGTTCTTGTGGCTTGTCTTGCTTGCTACGCTGAGGACGTTCAGCTTGATCTTTACGCGGTTGAGGACGTTTACCTTGAGGCTTACGCTCAAAACGCTGTTCTGTATTTTGTTCACGGCGTGTTGGGCGCTGCGCTTTTACAGGTGCAGAACCTTCAGCACGCATACTTAAGTTCACGCGGTTACGTTCAACATCAACCTGCATAACACGCACTTGTACGATCTGACCTGGTTTTACAACTTTATGCGGATCAGAAACGAACTCATTCGCTAACTCAGAAATATGAACTAAACCATCTTGATGTACACCAATATCAACGAAAGCACCAAAGTTTGTGACATTAGTGATCACACCCTCAAGTTGCATACCTTCAGTTAATTGGCCCACTTCAGTAATATCTTCGCGGAATTTAGCAGTACGGAACTCTGGACGCGGGTCACGACCCGGTTTTTCAAGTTCAGCTAATACATCTTGTACTGTTGGCAAACCAAATTTGTCATCAACAAATTCATCAGCTTTTACTTGGCGAATGATTTCGGTATTACCAATGATGTCTTTCACAGTTGTCGCTTTTGCTGCAACAATTTTCTCAACAAGACCATAACTCTCAGGGTGAACAGCAGAAGCATCTAAAGGTTCAGAACCATTTTGGATACGTAAGAAACCAGCCGCTTGTTCAAAAGTACGCTCGCCTAAACGTGGTACACTTTTTAAAGCTTGACGGTTATCAAAACGACCATGCTCTTTACGGTATTCAACAATTTGCTGAGCAATCGCTTTGTTTAAACCCGCAATGTAAGCCAAGATTGCTGGTGACGCCGTATTTACATCAACACCAACAGCATTCACACAGTCTTCGACTACAGCGTCAAGCGTTTTAGCCAAACCAGTTTGGTTTACATCGTGTTGATATTGACCTACACCAATTGATTTCGGATCAATCTTAACAAGTTCAGCAAGTGGATCTTGTAAACGGCGAGCAATCGACACTGCACCACGAATTGAAACATCAAGCTCTGGAAGTTCTGCAGCAGCAAGCTCACTTGCAGAGTAAACAGATGCACCCGCTTCACTTACAGTCACGCGTGTTAATTTGAGGTCTGTATTAGCAGCCATCATTTCAGCCACTACAGCTTCTGTTTCACGGCTAGCTGTACCATTACCAATAGCAATGAGCTCTACATTATATTCACAGCATAGACGCGCAAGTTCAGCAATAGAACCTTCTTTATCTTCTTTAGGCGCGAATGGATAAATCGTGCTATGAGCAAGTACATCACCTGCATCGCTTACTACTGCAAGTTTCACACCAGTACGAATACCAGGATCAACACCTAAAGTAGTTCGACCACCTGCTGGCGCTGATAATAATAAATGACGAAGATTTTCAGCGAATACCTGCATTGCTTCTGCTTCGGCAGTAAGTCGTTTCTCTGTTAGCAATGAATGCTCGATTTGAGGACGAACTTTACCCAACCAGAATAATTTTGCAGTTTGTTTTAAGAAATCTTGACGTGCTTGAGGTTGAATTTGCTCAAGGTTGTATTCAGTTTCAATACGCGCTAATGGTGCATCATCTTCACCATCAACTTTTAAACCTAAGACATTTTCTTGACGACCACGTAACATCGCCAATAGACGGTGTGAAGGTAATTTGTTTAAACCTTCAGAAAACTCAAAGTAATCGCGGAATTTTTTACCGACTTCTTTCTTTTCTTCAGAAGCAACTGTACTTTTTAAAACCGCAGTTTTCGCAAAAGTTGCTTTTAATTCTGTAGTAAGCGCAATATTTTGTGCCCAGTCATCAATCAGAATATGCTGGATCGCATCTAACTGACTTTCAACATCTGGATAGTCTTCATGACTAAAACCAGCCAATGCTTCTGTCGGGTCAACTTGTTCTGCAATAATTTTTTCAGCAATCGGTCCTAAACCTGCTTCTTTTGCTTTAAAAGACTTACTTGTACGCTTAGGACGATACGGTGCATAAATTTCTTCTAAAGCATTTTTTGTTTCGGCTGCATTCACCCGCGCCAACAAGTCATCATTCAATTTATTCTGTTCTTGCAATGACTGAATGACCTTTTCACGGCGCTCATATAAATCACGTAAATACGCTAAACGAGTATCTAATTGGCGTAACTGCGTATCATCTAAACCTTGTGTTACTTCTTTACGGTAACGGGCAATGAATGGAACACTGGCACCTTCGTCAATTAAGCGGATGGCAGCTTCTACTTGGTTTGGACGTACGGCAAGCTCACTTGCCAACTGCTGAACTAAGTCAGTCATCGTGTTTGATCCCACAAGGATAAAGTTTAAAAGCACTGATTATAAAGACCAAGCCCATAAAATCCACACTTGTTTGCGTATTCAAAACGTTTTTTTGTATTGACTCTGAATATTTATACTTTTTACGACTACTAGAGCACGTAAAAACAGTGGTTTAAGTATGAAAAAGTTAAGACTGAACCCTACCTTTTAATCTTTATAAAATATAAACGTATGACTTATGTCATGAACATGACAAAAAATTAATATAATTTATGAGAAATTGATCATATTGATACATAGCCCAAAAGACAAAAATATTAAGGTTGAGCACTACTTTATTCTTCTAATTTCTTATCTACTCAGTTTTTTATCTTAATTCAGCAATCAAAAGTTTATTATATTTATTTCAAATAACTGATTTGAAACAATTAGTTATTACTATTGAATTATTATAAATTTATTGAAAATTTAACTATTTGTCGTTTTAGGGCGGTCTTTGCTAAATTATGGGCTTAAGATGTTGTTTTTTGGTTTCAAACCACCTTGAAAATTGTAATTTTGAGCAAATTGATACATAGTCTAAACAAGAACATCGGCATTATACTGAGGGCTTGTTGGCAATAAGCCTATCCGACCCAATAATATATAAATTATGACTTTAAAAGGGAGTACATCATGAGTTTAGTTGTACCTGCTGAACATCCTGAAACCGTACACAACGAAACGGATCGTGTCGAACGTATTTTAGTGGTCGATGACGATGTGCGTTTACGTACCCTCTTGCAACGTTTTTTGGAAGATAAAGGCTTTGTTGTAAAAACTGCCCACGATGCTTCGCAAATGGACCGTTTATTACAACGTGAGTTATTTTCACTTATCGTACTCGACTTTATGTTACCGGTTGAAGATGGTTTAAGTATTTGCCGTCGTTTACGCCAATCAAATATTGATACGCCAATCATCATGTTAACAGCACGTGGTAGCGATTCAGACCGTATTGCCGGTCTTGAAGCTGGTGCAGATGACTACTTGCCAAAACCATTTAACCCAAATGAGCTTTTAGCACGTATCCGTGCAGTACTACGTCGCCAAGTTCGTGAAGTTCCGGGTGCACCAAGCCAACAAGTTGAAGTGGTTAGCTTTGGCCCATGGTCTTTAGACTTGTCTACCCGCACACTGACACGCGAAGGACAAATCGTTACCCTAACAACTGGCGAATTTGCTGTATTAAAAGCATTAGTACAACACCCACGTGAACCATTAACACGCGATAAATTGATGAACTTAGCGCGTGGCCGTGAATGGGGTGCAATGGAACGTTCAATTGACGTTCAAGTTTCTCGTTTACGTCGTTTAATTGAAGATAACCCTGCACGTGCACGTTACATCCAAACTGTATGGGGTGTCGGCTATGTATTCGTTCCAGATGGTGCTGAATAAGCTTGAGATAAGATAGAGTGAGTTTAGAACCAATCGCCCCACAGAACTTTACCGATTACGTGACCTACTCAGAGCGTAAACGGACTCGATGGGAACGTTTTCTCGACAAAATAAAGCCACGTTCTGCTGCCATGCGTACCACTATTCTGGTACTGCTGGTGGTGTTCTTTAGCTTATTTATGTCGTTATGGTTCTTTTGGCGCACTCTTTATTTACCTGAAATTCAACAACACGCCCGTTACCTTGCGGTTGAGCTTGAGCTCGTCAACAATCCTGATATACGAATTTTTCATCGTGAAAATGAAGTAGATATTGATGCGTGGTTGCGTAATCGAGTCGGTATTGAATACGTTACCAACCCCAAAGAATATCCAAGTGTCCGAGAAAAGGTCATTGCCGAGTTTTTTACCAATCATGTCGAAAAAAAGCTGGCAAATGAGATTGGGACTAAAGACGTTACCGTTTACTTTCAGTTTAAACCGAGCCCACGCATTTGGATTCAAACTCCTGAAATGCATGGCAACTGGGTTCGCGAGCCTTTAAAAACCTATGCCAACTACAGTCCTGAGCTTTTAGTGGGTTGGGTCGTGGGTGTTCCATTACTGTCGGCTATCATTATTTTAATTTTGGTTCGACAGATGAACCGCCCTCTGCGTCGTTTGCAGAATGCTGCCAACGAATACAGTAAATCTGGAACAGCGCCGTACCTTGATACCAACCACGGCCCCCTAGAAATTCGTCAAGTAAACCAAGCCTTTAATCGTATGGTCTACACACTCGATCAGACTGAGCGTGAACGACGTATTATGTTGGCAGGTATTTCACATGATCTACGCACTCCTCTTACACGCATACGTTTAACAGCAGAGATGCTGCCTGATGAGTTTTTGCGTGAAGGTTTGGTTTATGACGTAGATGATATGGATGCAATTCTTAATCAGTTCATTTCGTACATGCGCGATGGCTCAGATGAGGAGTTGAAAGACACCAATATCAACATGCTTTTGCAAGAACTTGTTGTACAATTTAAACCTCTCGATATTCAATTCGAGATGCAGGATGTACCTATTATTCCGGCACGTAGTCTTTCTTTAAAAAGATTGATTGCCAACTTGATTAATAATGCAAAACGCTATGGTGCTGAACCGATAGAGCTCAGTGCAAAAGTTGAAAATGAATCTATTTTAATTACCGTTGCTGATCATGGTGAAGGCATTCCGGCAGATCAAATTGAAGAGTTAATGCAACCTTTTGTTCGCGGAGACTCAGCAAGAACCATTCAAGGTAGTGGTCTTGGGCTGGCTATTGTTAAACGTATTGTCGATATTCATCATGGTGAGATTCAAATTCATAATCGTGAACAAGGTGGTTTAGAAGTTATTATTTCTTTACCAATCCCAAAACCGAGTACCGAAGAAAATACCACGACGAATCCTTTGGAAAAAATAAAACAAACATTAAGTGAGCGCTTTTAATTTGATCAATCAGCAATTAAAAGCCTTGTTTTAATGATAAATAAAAGCAATAAAAATCAATTAAATAAAAACCATAAATATAATTTATACCGTCATTTATTTACAAAATTAGACCTTAGCCTAACACCTATGCACTTTTCAATTTTTCATAGCTAAAATCCCGTATGTTTTGACAATATTGAGGATGTCCAATGTCTTTAAGTCGTATTCGCCTAGCTTCTCTTCATGACAAGGTCATCAGTGCTGAACAAGCTGCGCAATTCATCGAAAATGGAATGACCGTTGGTATGAGTGGTTTTACTCGTGCCGGTGAAGCTAAAGCTGTTCCACAAGCACTTGTAGAGCATGCAAAGAAAAATCCGTTAAAAATCACGTTAATTACGGGTGCTAGCTTAGGTAATGACTTAGACAAACAACTCACGGAAGCAGGTGTTTTATCTCGTCGTATGCCATTTCAGGTAGACAACACTTTACGTCGTGCGATTAACAACGGCGAAGTTATGTTTATTGATCAACATTTATCAGAAACTGTTGAGCAAATGCGTAACCAGCAACTTAAACGTCCAGACGTTGCGGTGATTGAAGCAATTGCGATTACTGAAGATGGCGGCATTATTCCAACAACTTCTGTGGGTAACTCTGCAAGCTTTGCTATTTTTGCCGAAAAAGTTATTGTTGAAATCAACACCTCTCTAAGCGAAAGCTTTGAAGGTTTGCACGACATCTATATTCCGACTTACCGTCCAACACGTACGCCAATTCCATTAACAAAAGTGGATGAGCGTATTGGTACAACCGCAATCCAAATCGATCCTGCAAAAATTGTAGGTATTGTATTTAACGATACACATGACTCACCATCAACAGTAACTCCTCCAGATGATGAGACTCAAGGCATTGCAAACCATCTAATTGCTTTCTTTAATAAAGAAGTTGCAGAAGGTCGTTTACCGAAAAACCTTGGTCCATTACAAGCAGGGATTGGCTCTATTGCCAACGCTGTACTAACAGGTTTAAAAGATTCTGATTTTGAAGACCTCATCATGTACTCAGAAGTACTACAAGACTGTACTTTTGAACTCATTGATGCAGGCAAAATGAAATTTGCTTCTGGTAGCTCAATTACCCTTTCTGCAAAATGTGGTGAAAAAGTTTTTGGCAATATCGAAGCTTACAAAGACAAATTAGTGCTTCGTCCACAAGAAATTTCTAACCATCCTGAATTGGTTCGTCGTTTAGGGATTATCGGTATTAACACTGCGCTTGAGTTTGATATTTACGGTAACGTGAACTCAACTCACGTGTGTGGTACTAAAATGATGAACGGTATTGGTGGTTCAGGTGACTTCGCTCGTAACGCTCACTTGGCGATCTTTGTAACCAAATCAATTGCTAAAGGCGGTGATATCTCTTCTATCGTGCCAATGGTAAGCCACGTTGATCACAGTGAACACGACGTTGATATTTTAGTGACAGAGCAAGGTTTAGCAGACTTACGCGGTTTAGCGCCTCGTGAACGCGCTCGCGCTATTATCGATAATTGTGTACACCCACTTTATCGTGATGCATTAAATGACTACTTTGACCGTGCATGCGCTAAAGGTGGACATACTCCTCACTTACTTCGTGAAGCGTTGTCTTGGCATGCAAACTTCGAAGAAACAGGTCAAATGCTTCAAGCAGCACCAGTTGCAAAATCAGCTTAAATCACTGGTTTAATTCAAGCACTCTTTCGGGAGTGCTTTTTTATTTGTTTAAATTATTAATAAAACACTGCTCAAGCCCGAATTTTTATTTTATCTTTTCAGCACATCAAAACAAAAAGTAGAAATCCATATGTTTATTATTCGTCAATTTACAAATGCAGATCTGGATGATGTCGTTATTTTATGGGAAAGCTGTGGTCTGACTCGTCCTTGGAATAATCCTGAAACCGATATTTTCAGGAAAGTCTCGCAACAGGATGATTTGTTTTTAGTTGCTATTAAAGATGAGCAACTGATTGGTACGCTTATGGGCGGCTACGACGGCCATAGAGGCTGGATTAACTATCTGGCTGTTCACCCCCACCAACAACGCTTAGGAATCGCTACAGCGCTCGTTCAGCAGCTTGAGAAGCGCCTCATTGCTCGCGGCTGCCCAAAACTTCAATTATTAGTCCGTAAAGACAATTTGAATGTGTTGAACTTTTACGAACAGCTTGGCTATGACGAGGTAGAAGCCGTATGCTTAGGAAAACGACTTATTCGTGATAGTTCTCATGATTAGAGACAAGTTTTCAGTTGAGCCATTTTTAGAAAGTTAAGGCAATATTGGGGATAACCCTCTTTGCTTGTGGATAAAATGAGATTTATACACAGGTAAGGTCTTAATATTTTTATTAAATAAACAGGCATGAAAAAAGCCCCATACATTATGTATGGGGCTTTTTCGAATATGGTGGCGAGACCCAGGATCGAACTGGGGACACACGGATTTTCAATCCGTTGCTCTACCTACTGAGCTATCACGCCGATGGCCTGTATTAAGCCGTATCTCAGAACAATAGTCAACAATTATCCTGAGTTTCTGATTTAAATGAGTATTTTTTATACTTAAAAAAAATCCCTGATGGGATCAGGGATTGAAAACACAAATAATGGTGGCGAGACCCAGGATCGAACTGGGGACACACGGATTTTCAATCCGTTGCTCTACCTACTGAGCTATCACGCCGAAGTGGGCGTATTAAACAATGTTTATAAGAAGACGTCAAGCAACTTCCGTTTTTTTTGTAACAAGTGATTATTTTTAAATCACAATCACAAAATAATAGAAGCTTTTAGTGATGTAGTTTACCAATGTGAGCCAAACAGCGATGAATCGCGCCACAGCCTGGTTCAAAAGTTTTAACACCTTTTGACTCTTCTATACGGCAAGCTTCTTCGACTAAGCGCTCAGCTACCCCACGACCACGGTTCGCAGGGTGCACAACAATATATTCAAGAACCTTGCTTTCGCCTTGTCCTGAAGACCAAATTGCACCTATAATTTTGGTGTTAAATTCGGCAGTGTATAGCGTGGTATACTGTTGTAAATCTTGTTCAAGTTGTTCAATCGCATCGTGCCCGTCACCAAACTCCGGACTTGTATCATACAGTCGCTCAAGCTGATCGCGGATCTCTGAATTATCTAGAGAACTATAAGCATGTACGGTAATAGGCATTGATTAACCCTCCTGAGCAAACTATGATGCTGTCACGAATTCGTCACAGCGAAATTGTCGTTAACATCCAATCATTTTTGACGTTTTTTGAGGAACGTGTCCATGACGCAACGTATCAGTGAAGTGGTTAGAAATACCAATGAAACCAAAATTCGAGTTCGTTTAAATCTCGACGGTACTGGTCAAGGCACACTAAACACTGGAGTTCCATTTTTAGACCATATGATTGATCAAATCAAGCGACATGGCTTATTTGATATCGATATTCATTGTGATGGAGACCTCGAGATTGATGATCACCACACCGTAGAAGACTGTGGTATCACGCTTGGACAAGCTTTTGCACAAGCTTTGGGCGATAAAAAAGGTTTAAAACGCTATGGTCATTTTTATGCACCATTAGACGAAGCTTTATCTCGCGTTGTTGTCGATTTATCTGGTCGTCCGGGTTTATTCATGGATATTCCATTTACTCGTGCGCGCATCGGTACATTTGATGTCGATTTATTTTCTGAGTTTTTCCAAGGCTTCGTAAACCATGCGCTTATGACCTTACACATCGATAATTTGAAAGGTAAAAATAGCCACCATCAAATTGAAAGTGTGTTCAAAGCACTTGCTCGTGCTTTACGTATGGCATGTGAAGTTGATCCACGTGCAGAAAATACGATTGCATCGACAAAAGGTAGCCTCTAATGACACGTATCGCGTTACTTGATTATGGCATGGGCAATCTACACTCAGCGGCTAAAGCACTTGAGCACGTGGGCGCTACAGTCGATGTGACCAATGATCCAAAGTTAATTGCACAAGCCGACAAAATTGTTTTTCCAGGTGTTGGTGCAATGCGTGACTGTATGCAGGGTATGCGTGAAGCAGGTATTGATGAAGTCGTACGTAAAGCTGCTTTTAATAAACCTGTTCTTGCGATTTGCGTAGGTATGCAAGCATTGCTACAAAGTTCTGAAGAAAATGGCGGTGTAGATGCATTAGGTATTTTTGATGGCGTAGTAAAACATTTCCCTCAAATGGAAGGTTTAAAAGTACCGCACATGGGCTGGAACCAAGTTCACCAAATGGACTCAAACCATCCAATGTGGAACAACATCGAACAAGATGCTCGCTTCTACTTTGTACATAGTTACTATGTCGAACCAAAAGATGAAAGCGTTGTGGCTGCGACTTGTGAGTATGGTGTGAACTTCTGCACAGCCATCCACAAAGATAATTTATTCGCGACTCAATTCCACCCAGAGAAAAGTCATACTGCTGGTTTGCAGTTACTTAAAAACTTTGTGGAATGGAATATTTAATCTGATTTAAAACTGAAAAAGATCAGGTCGAGATGGCCTGATCTTTTTTTTATTTACAATAATAACTAATCATTTATAGAATGATGTTTTATTCAACAAAATATTGAATATTTATACTTCTAAATAAAACCAAATGATCAGGAAAACAAAATGAATTCACCTTTTGAAAATCAGCCACTTCAACAAGATTCCCCCTTTAAAGCTAGTGGTCGTTTTGGGCGACTCTCTTATGCTGCTTGGACATTCTTATTTTCATTCGTCATCGGTATCGCCGTTGTCATCATCGCTTTTACTTTTGGGTTTACATCTAGTCAGGAACTAACCGGTCTTTCTACGGCAGGCATGATTGTTATCGCCATTCTCTATATTGTTTGCCTCTATGTAAGCTTTGTATTTACCATCCGCCGCTTGCACGACCGCAATAATACAGGATGGCTATCATTACTGATGCTGATCCCTGCCGTAAACCTCATTTTTATGATCTATCTCTTTGCGGCAAAAGGTACAGAAGGCAATAATGATTATGGCCCACAGCGCCCTACTCCTGGTTGGGAACGCGTTTTAGGCTGGATTTATATTGTCCTAATTCCACTTGCTTTGGTTTTTGCTGTCGTTGCCACAATCATGTCTCCGACCTATGAAGGCTATGTCGAGAAAAGTGAAAGTGTGGTCATTGGTACACCTTCTCAGTCTCAGTAATTTTTAAAGACATTCATAAAGCCTAGTCCTCTAGGCTTTATTCATATATAAAGTGAATAGCCCAATTCATTTGTACGCTGTTAAATATGTCCGAAGCCGTTGCCCTCCTTGATAAAGCCTCTATTCAGCAGCTTCCTCCTTTTAAAAATCTTAACCACCATAATATTGTGGTGATTGAAAATATTGAGCAATGCAAAAGTATTGAAGAAGAATTAAAAAACGCTGCAATTTTGGGATTTGATTCTGAATCTAAACCTACATTTAAAGTGGGTGAAATCTCAACTGGTCCACACTTGATTCAACTTGCTACAGCACAAAAAGCCTATTTATTTCATGTCAATTCATCGACTTTAAAATTCTTGCAGCCCATTTTATCTAACCAGAAGCAAATTAAAGTCGGTTTTGGCCTTAAAAATGATAAGCACATTTTTCATAAAAAAGGTATAGAGCTAGAAAGTGGTGTGGACCTTGCCAAAGGGTTTAGTCACTTTGGTTTTAAACAGCAAATGGGCTTACAAAAAGCGGTAGCACTGTTATTTGGACAATATCTCGCAAAGTCGAAAAAAGTCGGAACTTCAAACTGGGCACGAAAGCCACTTACATCTCAGCAAATAAATTATGCCGCCGCTGATGCTTATGCTGCATTACTCGTATTTGAAGAGCTCAGAAACCAAAAACTATTACCCGCTCACATTTCACAAACTATTCAAACCGCACTTCAAGCGTAAAGTAATAAAAGTCTTTTCTAAGGCTTAGCGATTGATCAATACTTTGCTAAGATGTGCACAATTTCATAATCATGATGAAGCAAGGAGCGGAAGCATGCTAATCATTCCAGCAATTGACCTGAAAGATGGTAAATGTGTGCGTTTAAAACAAGGGCGTATGGAAGACGATACCGTTTTCTCTGACGATCCGGTTGCAACTGCCCAGCATTGGGTAAATGAAGGTGCGCGCCGTTTGCATTTGGTTGATTTGAATGGTGCTTTCGCAGGTACGCCTATTCATAAGCCTGTTGTTGAAGCGATTGCTAAAGCTCAGCCAGAATTACCAATTCAAATTGGTGGTGGTATTCGCTCATTAGAAACCATTGAACACTATTTAGAAGCTGGCGTGACGTTTGTCATTATCGGTACTAAAGCCGTTCAAGAGCCTGAATTTGTAGAAGAAGCTTGTAAACGTTTCGCAGGCCACATCATTGTTGGTATTGATGCCATGAATGGTATGGTTGCAACTGACGGCTGGGCAAACGTTACTGATGTGAAAGCAACTGATTTAGCGAAACGCTTTGCTGATGCAGGCGTGTCTAGCATTGTTTATACAGACATTGCTCGTGACGGCATGATGCAAGGTGTAAACGTTGAGCAAACTGTAAACTTGGCTCAATACTCAGGCTTACCAGTAATTGCTTCTGGTGGTGTAACCAACCTTGATGACGTTCGTAACTTAAAAGGTCAACCGGGTATTTTAGGTGCGATTACAGGCCGCGCAATTTATGAAGGTACTTTAAACCTTCGTGAAGCTCAGCTTTTGTTAGATGAAAACCGTCTTTAATTTTTAAGATGTAAAAAAGAGCCGCTTTAGGCTCTTTTTTATTTTTGATTATCTTTAGTTTAATAACTTTTCTAAATCGATTACCTCATCCGCAATTTCCATTGCATAGGGCGAATGTGTAATCATGATTACGGATGGAACAACCTGCTGAATATATTCAAGTATATTTTTTGCAGTATCTACATCCAAGGCGGCAGTCGGTTCGTCTAGGATGATGAGCTGCGGGCGAGCTAAAAGACCTCGAAGAATGCAAATTCTTTGCTTTTCTCCTCCTGAAAAATTCTTATAAATTTCAGTTAAATCATCATCGAGCGTTAGTCGATGTTTTTTCAAAATATGTAATAGATTAAATTGATCAAGCATCTGAAGTAAGTAAGAATCTTCATATATGTGCGAGGAGTTATAAACTAAATTATCTCTAAGGGAATAAGGGAAAATAACTGGTTGCTGTGCAACGTAAACAACCTCATCAAAAATATGTTTAGAGAAATTTTGGCTAATATCAATATTCTTATAGCAAAGCTGCCCTGATTGAATCTGATAGACACCCATTAAATAATTCATTAGAGAAGTCTTTCCCAAGCCAGTTGGCCCAATCACGACATACGTTTTATTGGCTAATATTGTTAAATTAAAATGATCTACGGCTCTTTTCCCAAGTAAAAATTTAGCATTTATAAATTGAAAGAGAACGTTGGAGTCTTGAACGATAGAATGCGTATAATTTTCTTTATTGAGATTAAAGTATTTTCGATATTTTGCTAAGGCGACAAAGTTACCATTTAAACGCATCAAGCTTTGAGAAACCGCTAAAAATGGATTGGTGAGTTGAATAATATAAGTACTTATCAATACGAAAGCACCCGGTGTAAGCTGCTTTTCAGTTGAAAGAAAGACTGTAAATAACATAAAAAAGAGTAAAAACAAAAAGATCAGGAACAATTGAGAAATCATCAATAGCCCTATTTTTTTATTCCTATCTTTAGCTGTTTTGATGAATGAGTCTAATGTGGTATTAAATTTTGACAATTGAAACGGTACTGCATTTTTTACTTTAATTTCATATGAATTTGAGATCTGATGTATCAAATCGCTATTTACCTGATTATCTTGTTGATACATCGAATCAAATAAAGAACTACTTCTTTTATTTATATGAAAGGAAACTAAAAAAATAACGATAGCTACCAATAAAAAACTGATACTAAAAAGTAAGCTAATAGTTGTAAATAAAACTGCAAAGATCATAACCAATTGAAAAATGATTGGCCCCAAATGAAGCAGCAACGTTAGATTTATCTCACCAAAAGCAGAACTTCCTCTTGCAAGATCACTGATGACTGTTCCAGCTTCAATTTGATCTTGCTCATCTTTTTTAAGATTTAAATAATTTTTTAACCCCGCAAAAATTAATGCTCCTTTGAAATCAACCATCAAATAAGCACTAAAAATATTTTTCGTCCAATTACATAACTCATTTGCTAACCATGCTGCAGCATAAGCGAGTACGATTAGATATAAGAAATTAAATGGAAGTCGAATATCTAGTGGAAAGTTATATGCCTGTGCAGAGTAATCAATAATAATTTTTAATAGGTATGGCAATAATGTCGTAAAGAATGCTGTAAACATTACTAATAAAAACATGAGAAACATACTACCTTTCTGCTTCTTATAATTTTCTTTAGAAACCTGCCATAAAAATTTATAGTTTTGAATATCTTGTGAACTTAATAAGAACTTCATTTCTGTATCTTTTTTCTATTAAAACGAGTTAAAAATAATTTCATTACACACGAAATATCATAACTTGCCTTATTTATTCTTATTCGTATTTTTTGTTTAAATTGAATTCACAGGTTTTTAAGATAGGTCATATACATCATATATGCCTTCAATAAACTGCATAAATTTTAAAAACATATATTTTATTAAAAAGCTTAAATTCCAAATCAATACACCACATTACGAGTAAATTTAAGCACTTGGTTACCACTATTGATATAGGTATAAGTAACAGAACTTTCAAAAATAAAAGATGAACCAGCTGGTATTATTTTTTTGCTGTCAGTAAATTGTATGGTCAACTCACCTTCTAATACGTAAATAATTTCCTGCCATCCGTCTGCATCTGCTTCCGCCACGTAAGACTCTCCCACTGCCAAAGACCATATCCAAAGCTCAACTTGGGAACGAGATGGAACTGAAGCGAGCAAGGTTGCTTTACTTTCTTCATCTTTACCCTGCCAAGCGAGTGCATTTACTACAGCATGTTCTTTATGCTCAGGTGCACTCACAATCGTTTTAAAATCCACACCCAACACTGCTGCAATCGCATCGAGTTTGGCCAAACTAATATTGACCTGTCCAGTTTCCAAAGCAGCAATGGTTCGTCTACTCACACCTGCCTGATCTGCCAAATCTTGTTGACTCAAATCTCGCTCATCTCTTAATGAACGAATATTTGTGCCTACGTGCTGTAAAACGGTACTCGACTGGCTCATAGAATGGATTAGTAAGAAAATTTGAGCAATATATTGCACAAAATACAAGAATAGCGCAATATGTGCAGTATATTGCACAATTTAATTTAACTTGAGTATGTCACCAATTTCTCTGAGTTCAAGCAAAGCCCCACAGTTAGCCCTCATTTTGATTACGATCATTTGGGGAGGAACATTCCTTACTGTGCAGTATGCGCTGAATTTTGCATCACCTATGTTTTTTGTAGGCTGTCGTTTTGCTGTAGCAGCTCTTACTTTGCTTCTTATCTCATTAAAAAGTATGAAAGGTGTTACTTTAAAAGATTTAGGCGCTGGTAGCGCGATTGGTCTTGTGATTGCGGCAGGCTACGGCACCCAGACCATTGGCCTACAAACCATTCCGAGTAGTGAATCCGCTTTTTTAACGGCGCTATACGTTCCGCTTGTTCCTATTTTAATGTGGCTCATCTTTAGAAAAACTCCCCATATCATGACTTGGGTGGGAGCCGCTCTTGCCTTTGCTGGCCTTGTTTTATTGACGGGCAATGGTTTTGAACAAATTTCCTTAAGTTTTGGTCAGCTTTTAACAATCCTGGGTGCCTTTGCGATTGCTTTAGAAATTATTTTTATTAGCTACTTTGCTGGAAAGGTAAATTTACGCCGCGTCACAATCATTCAACTTGGTGTCGCTTCTCTACTTTCTTTCGCTATCATGCCTGTGGTGGGTGAACATACGATTCCAGCATTTTCATGGCCCCTAGTACTGATTGCTATTGCGTTAGGTTTAGCGAGTGCACTCATTCAATTTGTTATGAACTGGGCTCAACGTGTGGTTGATCCTTCACGTGCTGCAATTATTTATGCAGGCGAACCTGTTTGGGCGGGCATTATTGGCCGAATTGCAGGTGAGCGTTTGCCAATGATTGCCCTTTTTGGCGGTGCTTTAGTAGTCTTAGGCGTTTTAGTCAGTGAGTTAAAAATTAAGTTACCAATTAAAAAAGCTAAAAGAATTCGAGAATAAAAAAAGAGAGCTTAACGCTCTCTTTTTTACTATCTATCATTTTTTCTTCAATAACCTACACGGTTGGTAGTACTCAACCGTCGGCATTGGGTCATAAAATGGATGGAGCAAAGTTTTCCATTCTTGATAAGCCTCAGACTTTCTAAACCCTTCTGTATGGTTTTCAATTTCATCCCAGAAAATCATTAAAATATAATGATGTGGGTCAGTTGCATGCTTAATCAGTTGGACCGCATTAAAGCCTTCCATTGGATAAACAATATGTTTAGCCTGCTCGAATGCTTCAAGAAATGCTTCACTTTGCCCAGACTTTATACTCAAATGTACATGTTCAATAATCATAATTTATTGATACATCGGACGGTTATCATTTAGCGCAATCAAACCACGAATTGCACGATATACAATCCAGATCCACGCAGCACCAATTACGCCCACACAGAATACGGTCGATGAGATTGCAACTCCTGCAAACAAGTCGGTATTTTCACCTGTAAAGAACAAGAAAATAAACGGCAAAAAGGCAATAATATTCCAAGCGAGATACCACCAGAATGTTCTGATTTGCCATGTAAAGTGGCTCGCAAAAATCGAGCCTTGTACATCAGAACGTTTTACGTAGTTAATAATTAAAGCAATAACCGCAAGTAAGCCGCCTGTAAAAATGGCAACAATATAAAGTACATATAAAATAAGTGTTAAAGTACGATTTGGATCTTGGTCGATAGAACTATTCATTTTTATACCTCTCAAGTTTATTAAAACGATTTACTTTTATGAGCCCCGCAATACGTTTAAGGGAGAAATTAGCCACAAAATCAAAAGTAAATGAAAGAATATGGTACAAAAATAAATCTTACGAAAGGGTTGTTTTTGTGTTTTATGTCTCAGTTTTTGTTGTGCCCACCATGCAGCTGGCCAACCTCCTAAAAAGCTAACAATGTGCAATGTTTGTTCAGGTACACGGCGATTACCCAATTGTGCGGCTTCTTTATCTTGAGAATAGAGCCAATAACTTAAAGCATTCATCATTAAAATAAACAATAAGGTATAGGCGGGTAAAATATGGATAAAACTCATAATTCCCATTAAAACGAAATAAAACACGATCCCCATTTGCATTGCAGACCAAGGGTTAGCTTGAAAGGAAGATTCTGCTTTTGCAGGCTTTGACGCTTTTCGGGTTTGAGATGCTTTTAAATAGGTGACCTGCTGAGCACGAAAACGGCCTCGTTCATCGAGAATCACCCGATATTCCAGTGCACATCCAATAATTGGCCGAGGTCCGGGGCGTGCAAAATCTTTGATATGCAAAAAGACTCGCTCTTTTTCAGCATCATCCGGCTGAATAAAGCCATAACCTTTTTCGTCGAACCATTCGACTAAACGCCCCTGATCTCGCATGTTTATTCCCTTTTATGCTTTTACATGACTTAAACGGTCTTGCATCATTGCTCGCATTTCTTGCGGGTCTTTTTGCAAAATGTCATCGCCGGTACGTCCTTCTTCTTTATTTTTTTGAGCAACTTGCAAACGCATTGACCAAAAACGGCACGCTGCCATTGCCAAGAATACATCTAAACATGCAAGTTCATCTGAAGTCAGCGCACGAACTTTTTGGTATGCCGCTAAATAAGCGTCGACTTTGTCTGAGTTTAAATGCGCTGCCGGATATTCGGTACAAAAATCATTAATGGTAATCGCAATATCAAACAGCAACTCATCTTGATTTAACTCGTAAAAATCTAGAATACCTTGTAATTGCTCACCTTCAAACAAAGTATTGTCGCGGAACAAATCAGAGTGAATAAAACCTGTTGGTCGATTTGAATACTGCGCTGTTTTCGCATTAAAAGCTTGATAGACCTGCTCAAGTAAAGTTTGGTCATCTTGAGTCATGCTTGGTTTCAGCTGTTCTGCAACACCTGTCCAGTATTGATGATCACGTCGATATTCACGTTCAAGTGGAAAATCTTGTAAAGCCACATGCAGTTTCGCCTGTGCATCTGCAATCGCTGCAACTTGCGCTACTGTGGTTTGCATGGGATGGTGGCCCATTAAACGTGGTGCAATTTGTGCAGGCTTGTCTGCAATAACATGAACCGCTTGACCGCTATGTTTTAACGGCACTGCAACGGGTACATCATGTGTCCCTAATTGCTCAAGTACAGGAATAAGTTCGCCCGCCCCTTGTGCATCTAACTCTTCAAACACGGTGAGTACATATTGTTTGCGGTTTACATCAACCAAAAAATAATTGGTGTTTTGAATACCTCCCTGAATTGGGTTCAGCTCCAACACCTCTAATCCATAAGGTGCAGCAAAGGTGCGAACTTCATCTAAACTCAACGGGGTATAAACCGACATGGAAAACCTGCAAAAAACATCTGTGAAGTTTGATAGAATACCTCTTCCCTCCATGAAGGTGTAGCGCCTGTGTAGGAACTTTCACCAACGGCGATTATTTTTGGAAAAAGCTATGCTTGCTAAACGTATTATTCCTTGCCTAGACGTTGATAACGGACGCGTAGTTAAAGGCGTTCAATTCCTCGATATTCGTGATGCTGGCGACCCTGTTGAAGTGGCACGTCGCTATAACGAACAAGGTGCAGACGAAATTACTTTCTTAGACATTACCGCTACACATCATGGACGCGATACCACTTACCGTACTGTTGAGCGTATGGCCGAGACTGTATTTGTGCCATTAACTGTCGGTGGTGGTGTACGTAAGGTTGAAGATATTCGTGCGTTATTAAATGCCGGTGCAGATAAAGTGAGTATTAACTCGGCTGCCGTATTTAATCCGGAATTTGTTCAAGAAGCTTCACAGCACTTTGGCGCGCAATGTATTGTAGTTGCGATTGATGCCAAAAAAACTGGCGACAACAAATGGGAAATCTTTACTCATGGTGGCCGTAAACCAACTGGTATTGATGCCATTGAATGGGCTGTAAAAATGGCTGACTACGGTGCGGGTGAGTTGCTGATTACTAGTATGGACGCCGACGGTACTAAAGCGGGTTACGATATTGCTTTAATGCGTGCTATTAATGACCGCGTTACCATTCCAACCATTGCCTCAGGCGGTGTAGGTAACTTACAACACCTTGCAGATGGTATTTTACAAGGTGGTGCCGATGCAGTATTGGCAGCAAGTATTTTCCACTTTGGTCAATATACGATTCCGGAAGCTAAACTATATTTGGCTGAACAAGGCATCGAAATGCGCTTGTAAGCTTAATCATAATTAAAGGGGCGATATGCCCCTTTATTTTTTATGCCGCACCATCTATTTCTTTCACTTCACTAGGAAGTTCTAGTTTTTCTTTTTTCTCGACCCATTTTGCTGGAAAGATTTTTTCTACAGCTTGAGTTAACGGTTTAGCAAATAAAGTAGGCAACCGAATACCCGAAGGGTTTTGTTCTTTTAAATCTGCCGAAGACACCACTCGTGTTCCCATCACATAATCAAACCAAGGCTTGGTCACACACCAATTGGCGTCTTGATTAGAGTTCATGTGGTGGTCGTAATGCCATGGAATTTTACGCTTTGCCCATTCAGGCTCTAAATGTGCACGGCGATGAATATAATAATAATTTCCAGCACTGTACCAAGCTGCGAGTGCCATGCCTTTTGAAAATGGATAGAAAATTGCGCTTGAAACGGTTGCCACCACAGCAAGCGAAATTAACTCATTTTTAGTTCGCCAGTTTCTTACGCCCTCAACATAGCAATCATCATGAAATTGTTGTTTACGGACTTCACGATGGTGTGCCCAATGAGATTCCATGCTTTTTGGTACTGGGCTATAGCGCGGTTGTCCCACACGGTGTACACCATGCAAAATATATTTATGCGCCACCCATTCAAATGCATTCGCAACCGCAATTCCGGCAATAAACCCTTTTAACATCACCTAACTCCTTTTTCTTTTTATTCAGCATATAAAATTCGTTATGCTAGGTATTGACCAGAATTTATGGTTTCATTGACAAATCACGACAAGAAAGAGGTGGTTAGGGATGCCACAACTAAAGAATTATACAGGCTCAGTGTATGGAGGGCTGGGACATCTATTAAAAGCTTATTGCGAAGCCAATCAATTAGCTATTCCTGAACAATTAGAACAAATTCAAAATCTGGAACGCTTTGACTACGTCGTTTGGCGTGATCTATTAGAAGTGATTTATAAACTAGACCCGAAGCCGGGTTTAGGGCTAGAAATTGCCAAATATGTGCAACCCAAACACTTAGGGATTATTGCTTACCTCGCGCTCTCTTGCGACAACTTAGGTGAAGCCTTAATTCGCTATCATGATTTTCACCGTCTGATTTATGACGGGAGCCCATTAGTGGTTGAGCTACAAGGGAGATATGGTTCTATTCGCTGGGAAGCGACTGAGCTACACCCTACCCAGCTTACCGATGAAATCGCGATTGCGTTGGTGATTCAGTTCTTACGTCTTTTTATGTCTCATGAAGACGTGCATTTACATGAAGTACGTTTCTTAAATGCTGCCCCTAAAAATATTAGAGTCTACGAACAATACTTTCAATGTCCCGTTCGTTTTAGCCAACCACGTACAGAGTTACTCATTCCAATTACAGAAATTCATAAGCCGCTTAGTAGCGCCGACCATACCTTACAGCAACTATTGGTTCAGCAAGCACAAGCGCTTTTAGAGCAATTACCAAATTCGACCCAACTTGATCAGCGTTTACAGCATTCAATTTTGACTGGGCTACAAAAGAATCAATATCAAATTGAACATATTGCTGCTCAATTAGGCCTATCAGTTCGACAACTCCAACGACACTTACAACAACAAGACACCACCTTTCAGGAACGCGTTCAGCAAGTGCGCTTTATGCTTGCAACCGAATATTTAAAAGATCCGCATTTAAGCTTACAAGAGATCGCACTTTTACTTTGTTATTCAGAACAAAGTGCGTTTCAAAGAGCATTTAAACATTGGACCAATCAAACACCCCAGCAATGGAGGGATCAATTTTTAGACAAAGAATAACCAACCAAAACTTACAAATCTTTTCTTGATTAAAACAACACTGAAAACAAAAATTTCATATAGTCACATGCTTAATTTTTTGTGACATATTTCACACTAATTAAAAAATACATCAATAGATGAGTAATCACAATGAATAAATATTTTGCTGAATTCCTAGGTACGTTTTGGCTAGTCTTTGGTGGTTGTGGTAGCGCAGTATTAGCCGCAGCTTTCCCTGAACTTGGTATTGGCTTTGCAGGTGTAGCCCTTGCCTTTGGTTTAACCGTACTCACAGGTGCTTATGCTCTAGGGCATATCTCAGGCGGACATTTTAATCCCGCGGTAAGTGTTGGCCTTTGGGTCGGTGGCCGCTTCGATGTTAAAGATTTAATTCCCTATATCGTTGCTCAAGTGGTCGGTGCGACTGCTGCTGCATTTGTTCTCTATATTATTGCTCAAGGCCAAGCGGGCTTTAGCGGTGTTGGTAGTTTTGCTTCAAATGGTTTCGGAGATTTATCACCAAACAAGTTTGGCTTAGGTTCTGCTTTCATTATTGAAGTCGTTCTTACTGCTTTCTTCTTAATCATTATTTTAGGATCAACACATGGTCGTGCACCTGCTGGCTTCGCTCCTATCGCGATTGGTTTGGGCTTAACACTCATTCACTTAATCAGTATTCCAGTGACGAACACTTCGGTAAACCCTGCACGTAGTACAGGCGTTGCGTTCTTTGCTGAAACTGCTGCGTTAAGTCAATTGTGGTTGTTCTGGGTGGCACCGATTCTAGGGGCTGTGATTGGGGCAATTATTTATAAGGTAGTTGCTGGGGATAAGGATTAACTCTTCTTAGACTCAATCTACTATCGCGGTGGGTGACATGGATGTCACCTGTTGAGCAGGGGTACACGGAAGTACCCTCTGATCAACAAAAGACTTTTGCTTACTTTTGGTCTTTCAAAAGTAAGAAATGTCTATACACACTCAATAAGACGTAACGTGATACTAAAGACTGTATGGCAGCACGCCCATGTTAAATATTACGCATAGCATGCATAAATTACAAAAACGGATTATTAATTTCTTGTTCAGCTAGACGTTCAATTTTCTCAGGTAATTCTTCTTTTTCCAAAGCCGTAACCACTTCGTTTAAAAAGCTCTGCAATGCCTTTGCCTGTTCTAACCCAACTTTGTCTTTGGTAATTTGCAAGTTGCCATAAATACTGACGCAATCAACATCATTTTCTAATGTTAAATCTTCAATTGAAGAAGACTCTGTACCCTTTTCAAATGGCTTAAACATAGGTGTTGTCTCGTTGTTATATCGTCACAGTGTAATACGGTCAATTTAAAAAAAATCGATCAAAATTAAAAGAGCAGATAAAATTAAAAAAGCGCCCATCAAGATATTAAAATATTTCAAACGATTGCCCTGATTGAGCACCACTGAAAATTTATCACCACAGAACCCCCAAAAGAACAAACACGCATAGCAAGTAAAAAAGTAAATAACGATAAAGATCGGCAACGACTGCGGGTTTTCAATGCTGGTAAACATGGTAATGCCTGACACACAAGCCAACCAAGCTTTGGGATTCAGCCACTGTAACAAGAACCCATCTTTAAAATTGGGAACAATCATCTGTTCAACAGGAACACTGGAAATAGAAATATTTGCAGCAGAAAGAATAATTTTAATCCCGATATAACAAACAAATAGCGTTCCACAAACTGCAAGAATTTTTAATACAACAGGAAACTGAGTTAATAAACTCTGAAGACCAAATGCCATAAAAATTAAAAGCAAGGTAAAACCAATTGTGGCCCCTGAAATATAGGGAAGAGATCTTTTTAAACCGTGATTTAAACTGGTCGATAAAATGACAGTATTGACTGGGCCTGGGGTAATAGACATTGCAAATGAAAAAAGAAACATCGAGGCAAACATTGTTATTGTCCTTATTAAAATAGAATCTATAGACAGATCTGTCTATAGATTCTATTTTAAACAATTAGAGTATTGCAACAACAATCAAAAAAGCTGCTTATTCCATTATTTGCAAGAAATAGTTCACTAAGGCTTCTACCAGTTGTTTCACAATCGCCTTTCTGGTTTCTTCATCAATTGTTGGAACTTTTGCTTCCATTGGCTCCGAAGAACCAGTTTTTTGCTTTTTAAACTGATCTTGTAGCGCTTGAATTTGGTCAGCGCTTAGGTCTTGTTCACACTGGCTTTCACCATCCCAATGCAAATAGTCGAGCTTTTGATTTGGTTTAACTTGGCTCGCTGTTAAAGGTAGGCGATAGACATTACGCTTTTGTTGCTCAGTTAACTGCGGGAACAGGTTGACGCCTAAACGCTCCTCAAGGTAGCAAACACTCACAACCTTCACTTGTAGAGAGTTATTATTAGGTGCGTAATAAGCGCCGATCGCCCCAGTTTTTGGCATATACACCGCTTTATAAACTGCGGTTGGAACAATTACACCCTGCCCAATCGTCTTAAGACGTTTGCCTTCAAAAACAGGACCTGTCACCACATAAATATCTTGTTTTTGTTTAGTGGCAATGGCACGGGTGGCTTCTTCGAGCTTACGCCAGACTTCTTGGTTATTTTTAGGCGCTTGCGGCACCATGTTACTGAGCGAGAAACTATCAGATTGGGATTCTTTATTTGGCATATCACCATTTGGCGCCATATGCCCACGGTCATAGCCTGAACCGCGATAGTCACTTAATAGTGCCCGATGTTTTTGATCAACGCGGGTTTCTTCATGGAAGTTATCTTCACGCTTAATTTTGACACTTAAACGTTCTGCATTTAAATGCTCTGCCGACCATAACGGCGTTTTAGAAATACCTGAATACAAAACGTTAAAGCCATTAAAGCACAGTGGATAACTGTCTTTTTTTAGGCTGTCTTTATTTAAAGCAGGTGGAACTTCACGATAGAACTGATTAAGACAAGTCGAGTTAGTTGTTAAAGGTGAAAACCACTGCGAAATCTTTTCACTACCAAAAGCAATCGCAAAACTTCCCGCAGCAATACAAGCAAGAATAATCTTGCCAAAATGCTGACTTATAAAGAATGAGTTTGTACCTTTACTACGTTTTTTACTTGCCATGTTTCTATCAATACCACTGTCCACACGCAGCTTAACAATCCTGCTTTTTTAAGTATATCTCTTATCTTTCAAATGGTTAAAACATGGTCATCTTTTTTGTAACTCCATTACCCATTACGTAACAATCTGTTGGAATTATGAGAGCCTTTGGCTATTGAATTGCGCCAATTGCGTATCTTTCGTTGAAAAACACTGATTGCTTATGACATGGTTAGCTCCACAAATTTGGATAAAAATATAATCGGAGTCCACTTAATGATCCATTCAAAGATTATTGGTATTGGCGTAATCACGGGATTATGTAGTATGGCCGCTTTGGCTGAGCCAGCAGTCCAGCCAGGAGATACTTTAGAAAGTTTGTCTAAAGTAAAAGTAACCACAACCGTAAATGGCCAACCAGGCTCTATTAGCGATTTAGTCAATAGCGGACAAGTACAGCAAGTTTCTGCTGCACCAACAAATGCAGCGCCTACAGGTGCTCCTATTCCTGCGGACGTTCCACCAGCGCCTCCAGCAGGCGGTGAAATGGCGCCACCAGCAGCACCAACTGATGCAGTACCACCTGCACCGAACCAAGCGCCTCCAGCGCCACAAGCTCCGAATACTCCACCGCCTCCGGCAGATCCAAGTCAGTCGGCAGACCCGATGGCAAAAGACGGTGCTTTACCAGCAGATGCACCTATGCAACAAGCTCAATAATCCGAGCCATAAAAAAACCAAGACTGATGTCTTGGTTTTTTTATTACATCAATTTTTATATTTCGATTTGACTACCTAACTCAACCACACGGTTGGTTGGAATCTGGTAGAAGTCACTCACCGGACTGGTATTACGCTGCATAGAGATAAACAGTTTTTCTCTCCATGGAGACATACCATCGCCCACCGAATGAACAATACGATCACGGGAAATAAAGAAGCTGATGTGCATCAAGTCATATTCAAGACCGAGCTGCTCATAGGCTTGCATCAGTGCTTTTGGTACATTCATTTCATCTTTAAAACCGTAGAAGATTTTAATACGGAAGAAATGTTCAGCTAAAGTTTCTGTCGTAATACGCTCTTCTGGCGCAACAAATGGTACATCTTCAATCACTACAGTGACCAAGATATTACGCTGATGCAGTACCTTGTTGTGCTTGATGTTATGCAGCATGGCATGTGGCACAACGTTCGGTGTACCTGTCATAAAGACTGCATCACCCGGCACCCAGTGCACGCTATTACCAATACTTTTCACAAACAAATCTAGAGCCAAAGTGTCATGTTCAAGCTTAGCAAAAGTAAGCTCACGACCACGTTTCCATGTCATTAAGATGGTCACAGCAATCGCACCAATGAGTAACGGCACCCAACCGCCTGACAAGATTTTAAGTGAAGTTGCACCGACCAATACCGACTCTAAAACAAAGAACGGAATAATCAGGAGCAGCACTTTTGGCAAGCTCCACTTCCAAGCCGAGTAGATAAATACGGCAACCAAAATCGTGTCACAGAGCATGGTCAAGGTCACAGCTAAACCATACGCACTTGCAAGGTTCGAACTGCTTTTGAAGATCAAAATTAGGATAATAATTGCGATTAAAAGTAACCAGTTTAAGAAAGGAATATAAATCTGGCCTTCTTCAGATTCAGAAGTATGTTTAATACTTAAACGTGGTAAATAACCCAATTGAATCGCTTGGCGTGCAAGAGAAAACACCCCAGAAATTACAGCTTGAGAGGCAATTACCGTTGCCATGGTCGCCATAATAATCATTGGGTAAAGTGCCCATTGCGGAACCAATAAATAGAACGGGTTTTCAATTGCCGCTGGGTCTCTGAGTAATAATGCGCCCTGTCCTGCGTAGTTTAAAACCAAACACGGCAACACTACAAAGAACCAAGCCATACGAATCGGCACTGGTCCGAAATGGCCCATATCGGCATAAAGTGCTTCACCACCAGTTACCGTTAACACTACAGCACCCATCACAAAGAATGTCATGATTGGATGGTGATAGATAAACTGAATGGCCCAGTGCGGACTAAACATGCCTAACACCACAGGGGTCTGAATGACGCTATGAAGACCTAATAATCCTAAAGATAAGAACCATACCATCGTGATCGGGCCAAAAAACTTACCGACAAAGGCCGTACCGTGTTTTTGCACTAAAAACAAAGAGATGATAATGGTAATCGCAATCGGCATGATGAATGGGTCAAACACATCGGTTGCAATAGACAGGCCTTCAACAGCTGACAATACCGAAATGGCTGGGGTAATAATACCGTCACCAAAAAACAGCGATGCACCGATAAATCCAATGGCAATCATGTAGATTTTTTTGTTGTCGGCAATTTTGGCTTTACGTAAGTTCAATGCGAGTAAGGCCATGATCCCGCCTTCGCCATTGTTGTCTGCACGCATGACAATCGCGACATACTTGATGCTGATGATCAGCATTAAGCACCAAAAAATAATAGATAAAATTCCTAATACGTTTTCAGGCTGAATTCCCAACCCATGCGCTGCATGGAAGGACTCTTTCAAGGCATAGAGCGGACTTGTTCCGATATCTCCAAAGACCACTCCAAGAGCTGCCAAAGCCGTGGCAGGCAAGGTCGCTTTTTTGGCCGTATTTTGCATTGTGTAATTAAACCAATATGATTTTTAGCGCAATCTTATCACCTCTATTATTTTTTTTCTGTAATGCTCGTCTTAAATCTTGGCAGGACTCGTTTTTTTAGTTACTATCGCACGCCTTGGTGAGGTGTCCGAGTGGCTTAAGGAGCACGCCTGGAAAGTGTGTATACGTTTGCGCGTATCGAGGGTTCGAATCCCTCTCTCACCGCCAAATTTAATTTCTATGATATCTCATAGATTCCAAAAAGCTTAAATCTAAAGGATTTAGGCTTTTTTTATTGTCTTATGTTTTCCGATAATGACTATTGAATCCCGGATTGGTTGGGGGTATAACTGGGGGTATAATAAATCACCCCCATTTTTGTACCCCCAAATTTTCATGGAAACTGCCGCAATGCTTACAGATGCCCAGGTCAGAAAGATCAAACCATTAGAAAAGAAAGCAAAGTATTCTGATGAAAAAGGCATGTATCTGGAAGTTACACCATCAGGTGGAATGCATTGGCGTATGAAATTTCGCTTTCATCGCAAAGAAAATATTTTCAGTATCGGTACATATCCAGACACCACACTTGCCCAGGCAAGAAGAATCCGTGATGAAGCACGCTTAAATTTAAAAAATGGTATTAATCCGAACGAAGTAAAGAAACAAAAAAAATTACAGATAAATGAAAGTATACTTTTTAAAGCTCTTGCAATGGAATGGATGCAAGATCGTAAAGCAGTCATTAAAGAGGCTACCTACCTACGTGATTTGTCTGTTTTTGAAAAAGACCTATTTCCTACTTTAGGCAATATGCCAATTGATCAAATTAAAGGGAAAGACGTACTCGCTTGCGCTAAGAAAATTGAAGAGCGTGGAGCATTGGAAATGGCAAAACGCTCTATTCCTTTAGCTGGCCGTATTTTTCGCTTTGCGATTCGAAAAGGCATTATTGAGAATGATCCCACCCCACACTTAGGTGAGGCTCTTAAGCCACGCAAAGTAAAAAATATGGCTCGACTGGATATTTGCGAATTTCCTACTTTTCTTGAACGTATGGATCGTTACCATGGAAATCTAATCATTCGATCAGCATTACAATTGATGACTCTCACTTTTGTCAGAACAGCAGAACTTAGAATGATGGAATGGAAAGAGATTGATTATGAGAATCATTTATGGAGAATTCCAGCGCATAAAATGAAGATGGCTATGCCTCATATTGTGCCATTATCAAAACAGGCTTTAGAAATTCTGAAAAAGATTCAACCAATCACAGGCATAAAACCTTATGTTTTCTATAATTACAGTACAGCTAAGCCAATTAGTAGCAATGCTCTTTTATGTGCAATTCGTACAATGGGCTACAACGGTAAAATGACAGGACATGGATTCCGTGGACTTGCATCCACTACCCTGCATGAGCAAGGTTATATGCATGATGCGATTGAAATCCAATTAGCTCATAGAATTGGAAATGGTGTATCACAAGCCTACAACCATGCACAGCATTTAAATTATCGGGTTAAAATGATGCAAGAATGGTCTGATTTTATTGATAGTTTGAGATGCTTCACTCTTAACTAATACCAAGTAGAAAAGGGCTAAGCATCTACAGTTATTAGTTCTTACCTAAATTATTTAACCCTTTTAAGATTAAATAAATAATTTCATCAATAAACTGACTATTAACAAGCCTATAGTATTCATCTACAGTTAAACCACTTTTATTAGCTAACTTCTCAATTGTTACACCTTGGATAACTTGATATAATTCAGCATAATTAAACTCATCTGATTCTGCATAAACATAAGTCATAAAATCCTTATAATCAGAATCATTTTCTTCTTGCCACTCTTGCGTTAAAACTTCTGAAATTCTATTTGAAGCAATTGAATCACAAATATATTTTACTACTCCTCCAAAGCCACCAATCAAAAAAATAGGCTTCCCGAGCTTAGCTGCAATATAGAATTCCTCTAAGACACCTGGTATGAATCCTTTATATTTTTGTAGTTTCCCCCCTGCAAAGATCCTAATATCAGAGCTATTGATAGATTCCATCCTCATCGCACTTAAACACTTAGCAATGATATATCTGTCTTTAAGGGTTTTGACCTCTAACCATGAGCTTGAATCGATTTCTTTACTAAACTCATTAGGTAAATCATAAGTTATTTGATTTAATACTTCATAATAATCTGCCTGATAATCCAATGACTCTGGTAATAGGTGTAAAGGCCAGGCTAAATGATTTTCAACACTGAATGATTTTTTGGGAAGCCTATTCTTTAGGATACTAGCTTCTTCTAAAATGAATTCTGTAAAACCATTTGTTCTCAAATCTCCTCCATAAATAAGAATATTTTTATTTACTAATAAGTGCCTAGCAAGTTCTTGAGACAACCTTTTAAGTTCATCTGGGTGAATATGTAATTGATTAAAATCTATTTCTCCATAATCAGAAATAGAAATACCTACTCTGAAATTTTGTTCCTGTTTTTGTGTGTTAGACCATAATGGAGTAAATACATTGACTTTCAGATAGTTAACCCAATCCATTTCCTCTGCATAAATAGGGGGTTCAGGATAACAAATAGTCAACTCATCAACTTGCATTTTCTCTTTTAAATATACTATCTGTTGAATTTCAGGTGGCCTTGACAATACTATAGCGGATTTATCTATCCATCCCTGATCTTTATAATATTCTAACAATAGTTGTGAATAACAAAATCTGATAGTTTCCATTAATGCTGCTATTAAAATATTTAAGACTTCATCTTCTAGCGGAATTTCATTTGGCGCTATATGTACACATGGAACGTTGCCAGAGGGTGGGAATATTCTATCCTCATATACCTGAAGACAGTTCACAGAAATAATTGGTCTGTCATGCTTCTTTGCTTCTAATATCTCTCTTTGACACCAATAACGTGATGAATATTCATCAGTTGTAATTGAAATTAGTGTTGATTTTTTAATATGATTTATTATTTCTTCGTTAAATTTATAGCCTACAGTAATTTCAGATGCATCGAAAAAATTATTCATATTCGTGCCATCAATATACTTCTTTATTGCTCGAGCATAAACTTCACCTGTGCCACCCTTTTTAGCATGACTTAAAAAAAGTTGAATAGATGAATCAACTCCTATGCTCGAACTTTGTAAATCACTGAATCCATACCTGAATAACTCATGTGAAAGTGACAAAATAGATAGCTGATTTTTAATTTGTTTATCAAACTCGTAAGCTCTAATAAAATGTAAACCATTTAATGCACCTTCCTCTCCTGAATGCTTTAAAGCATAGCTATCTAAAGCGATTGGAACAAGATAATTAGGCTCACTATTAGATAGACTATTTAAATATTTTCTCCACTTAGAGCAAATTAGAGTATTCCTACTCAAACATATAAAAATAATATTTCTTTTTGCAATAGATATAGGAATATCATTAGGAGGGAAATCTAATGAGCTATAAAAGAAAGTTGGAATATTTAACTCACGAGAAAATGGACGATCAATATCACGAGTTAAATATTTTCTAAATATGCCACAAATATCATCAAATTGATCATTATCTTTCTGATGCCAAATAAAATGAGCTGCTAAAGGTGGATTAATATAATTACTCAACATCATATCTCCAATAAAAAAACATTAAAAATCAATTAAATTTAAATACTTTTAAAAATATTATTTTTCCTAATCACTTGAACACTCTCAGCATTTCTTTTAGCTGCAATATCCACCTTTCCTCTTTTATTAAATGATTCATTTATATAAAATTCACAATTACTAATAAAAGTAGAATATTTCACTAATGAACAATAAACTTCAGTATCATAATAATGATATCCCCCTGAATATCTATGATTTTCTCTAATAAGATATGGTAGGAGGTTATAGTAACCATCCAATTTATTTCTAGTGCTTATCCCGCAGTTACAATCAGCATGCGTGCAAGAGCTTTTCCCGAAAATTCGGTCGTATAATTCATCACGAATAACTCCAAGCAAACCTGAAGGATTATCCCCCCATAAAGAAGCTTGTATTTCAGAATTTATAAATGGACGACTATAAGTTTCTTCACCAATTAATACCAGTGTTACAGTAGAGTCCGCAATGTAATCTTGGCGTATTTTCCTCATAATGCTTTCATCACTTATTTCTGTATTGATATCCCCATCATTTACAGACTTATCAATAAAATGATCACCACCAAAAGTTGCTATGATTTCATTTTTTAAATCTTGTTCTTTGTCATGATGATAACTTATAAATGTCTTATGCATAGAAAGCATTACTCCCCCTTTAAATAAATAAAAATTAGCGCTTTTTTTAGAAAAGATTAAATATTAATTAAGAAATAATTAATATTTTTATTTCTTAAGTAGACTTGTATTTCTTGTAGAAGCCACTATTTAATAATTTATATTACAGTAATGGATCATCTAAGCGAAATGCAAAAAAAAAATATTTTTATTAGTCATGCCCATGTAGATGATGATGGTCTTCAAAAAACTAAGGACCTTGTTAAAAGTAAAGGATTTGACATTAGAGATTTTTCTATAAATGCAAATAAACCCAATAATGCAAAAGCAGAGGATTATATTAAATATCAAATCTTAGCCCCTAGAATTAAGCAATGCTCAGTCTTAATGGTTTATATCACTCCTCAAACAAAAGATAGTTATTGGGTTAACTGGGAAATCGAATATGCACAAAAGCTAGGAATTCGAATTGTGGGTGTATGGGCGCATGGTCATCAAGGTTGTGATATTCCAGAATCATTAGACAATTTTGCAGATGCAATTGTAGGCTGGAATAGCGATTGTCTCGTAAAAGCAATAACAGAAGCACCAACATTTGAGCACTACAAAGCTCCTTATGTTGCTCGACATCTATGTGGTTAATTTATGAAAATTTTTTCGTACGTCGTAGATCGAGATATAGGTTTCGCACCTAACCCTTTTTTTGATTTTTGCACCTTAGCCACATGTAAACCAGATATACGTAAATTTGCAGAGGTTGAAGATTGGGTCATTGGTACAAGTTCTACTACCATAAATAAGCCAAGGCATATAATTTTTGCAATGAAAGTTACTGAGAAAATGACTTTTAATGAATATTGGAACGACCCAAGATTTGCAAATAAAAAACCATTTCTCTTTGGTTCTCGCAAATATCAATACGGAGATAATATTTATTATCAGGAAAATGAAGAGTGGTTTCAACTACCTTCTCATCATACTGAAGAGGATGGTACTCTAAACTTATTAAATCTAAAAAAAGACACTAAATCCGAACACGTATTAATTAGTGATCATTATTATTATTTTGGCAACAATTGTATTCCCATTCCATTAGAATTAGAACAAATTATAAAGAAAAGACAAGGTCATAAATATGTAAATACAGAATTACATCAGCAATTACTTAATTTATTGAAAGAATATACTCCAGGAATTCATGGCACCCCTCTTTTATGGGAATTTTTAAGTTTAAAAAACAAGCAGCTAACTCTTACATTTTAAAGTAGTAACTTAATGACTTGTCTGCTTAATTACAACTAAGATCAGTGATATAAATGTGAAAATCAATAAACCAGTGCGGAGTAGTAATTTACCTTCAATAGCATTGACCTCTTTTTTTAGATCAATAATTTCTTTATTGTATTTTTCCTTTATGTCATCAATTTCTTTCTTTAACTTAAAAGGTGAAAAGATATCACCAGACATATCTGAGACCTTATTACTAGTAATTGTTAGAACAGGCGGCTCATCCTTGAAATAGTCTTTATATTCTGCTTGATTTGCCCCAGCCCTATCTAAGTCTGCATACCAAATTAAGGCAAAAGGGTTACCTTTCTCAAGAACAACATCACTAGGGCCCGCATTATAAACAGAAAAAGTTAAACGTCCACTCCAACCAGGATCAACATGAAATCCAGAAACATTAATTAAGCCTTTATACTTATATTTAGCTTTAAAAGAGATAAAAGCTATTGCTTCTATAGGGACCTGTACAATCTCTTCCGTAATAAGTAATGCAAATTGTCCTTTAGGAATTACAAACTGTGGATCCTCATCTGTAAGTATTTTCTTGACTTTAGTATCTGCATCCGAACTAGGTGTAATATAAACCTCTCTACCGATCGTCAAAGCTATAGAAGCACAATCAATATTATCAATGCCCTTATAATCGGGTAAAAGAATTTCTATATTCTTTTTTAGTTTATACCCACTCCAAAACATTACTGTAAATATCCTTCTTTATGATTCCCTAAACGAGAAAAATAAGGGTTTCTTTTTTCTACCGCAAGCAACCTAGTTTCAATCTTCATTGCGATATCATTAATTTCATATTTTTTACATAACCCCGATAGTATTTTAAATATAGATAAAGAATATTCATTAAAACTCTCTCTATATGGATGTATTTCCATATGATCCATTGACTCTACTGTTTTTAATATTTCACCTGAAAGAACACAAAAATCCATAGCCAATTCTAAACCACAATCACTCCTCCCCTCATAACGTTTTTGCTCAATGTAAAGCTGCCCAATAGAATGAATCAACTCATCTAGTGTGGCTTGATCACTTGTATTTTTTTTCTCCAAATGCTCACTTATTAAACATAAGAAAATGTTTGCATAAGAAAGGTTTATAATTAGTGAATCTATTACTTTATTTTTAATTTTTTCTTCATCTTGACCATTTCGAACAGCACTGAGAACTTGGCTACTATATTTACCAATATGAGCAGCCATATGCCTTACTTTACCCTGTGTACTAAGCACCCAAATATCTTTATGGTAACGATCATCATGCTGTAATTGCTTATATTCTAGATTTTTAAGACTTTCAAAGGCTGACATATTTTGTTTCCTATTTCTACAACATATAGTATCAAATAGACGACTACACCACGAAATATAGCATGTTTTTTCAAATTTAGATAAGCCCCCATAGACCACATCATCGAGTTGATTTACTAGAAAAATGAGGCAAAAAGTTTTATAATTTTTAATCGATAGAAAAGTTATCCCTATACTTATCATCACATTAAGAATCCACCCTCCTGTTGATGTCAAACTTGAAGATAAAAAGTATACAAATATAACTGCATAACTTAACAAACCTATATTGCCGAGTATAAAAGCAATATACATATCGCTTCTTTTACATTTCAAACGTAAGGAATGCTCTCCTTTACTATCTATTAAATAGACAGATGAATGACAGAGATTAAATAAATAAAAGATAAAGTTCAGATTAGGAATCTCTCTCCGAATACAATATGAGACAAACCTAGCACTTACATTAGGATGAGTTGTCAACTGCTGTGCATATACTTCGCGAAGCAGTTTTTCGCGATCTTTTTTTATATCGAGATACTTTTCACTATAGGTTTTTATAAGTTTACTCTGCTCTCCTAAGTTGAGATATTTATCTAAACCACCAATATTATACTTCAATATCAGTAAATTAAATGTACAAAATACATATATAATTATTGGAAATAAAAAAATAAAGTTGATTAAGAAAACTATACTTTCAGTCCAGTTCATTTGAATTTTTCATATACTAATAATTTTTATAATTCTAACAAATCAATAACTTAATTTTCTATATATAAATTAATTAAAAAGCTCAGACATCACAAGTATATTTTTTAAACATAGATCTTGTATTCTTACTTTTGGTAAGATAATCTTACATAAAGGATGTAAGATTATCTTACCAAAAGAAATGTGAGGCTCAGATGACCAAAAAAGATATTGAAGCTGCATTAATAAGTACATTACAGGAAATTCAACTAGTTAGTGGATTAGAGTGTCCACCCTTAACAAAGAACACTACCCCTTTAGCGGATCTACCTCAATTCGACAGCAAAGTATGGCCTATTGCCGTATGTTTAATTGGTGAAAAGTTAGGTATTGACCTTCCTAATGATGTGAATATTTTTAAAAAGGAAGATAGTTGTGATTCATTAGATATCTCTGAAATTGTCAATAAAGTTCTCTCTTTGGTAGAGAACACAATCGAAATTGAAACTAAGAAGGTTTATCTTCAATGAATGTTGAAAACAGAGATGATACTCGCTTAAAACTTGCTTCTCGATTGAAAGAAGCGCGAAAAGCAGCTGGACTTACACAAGGGCATGTTGCAAAAATGGTTAACTTACATCGACCTACAATTTCAGAGATTGAAGCAGGAAATCGACGAGTTACCTCGGATGAGTTAAAAGTTTTTGCTGACATATATGATGTAACTGTAAGTTGGCTTGTTGGCGAAACTGAAGAGTCCTTAAACATTGATGATCCAAGACTTCAGTTAGCTGCTAGAGAATTAAGCAAGTTAAACGATGATGATTTGGAGCGACTATTACGACTACTTGCCTCAATGCGTGATTCTTCTAAATAAACTAATAGGCTGTTAATGAATACAATCTCATTCAATAGACAAGAATTGTTTATGCAAGGAATGCACCTTGCTTTAAAAACAAGAATTAAAGCAGGCTTCGATGTCAAGTCACCTATTTGTATCTATAAATTATGTGAAATAGAAAATGTAATTGTACGTTTTAATGATATTAACATGGAAGGAATGTACGATCGCAAGCCTAAACCTAGAATACATTTATCAGCATTAAGGCCTTTGGGAAGGAGAGCTTTCACATGCGCCCATGAGCTAGGGCATCATTTATTTGGACATGGCTCAACAATTGATGAACTCCAGTCACAGATCAACAATATTCAGCAACATCCTAATGAAATTCTTGCTGATGCATTTGCATCAAATATTCTAATGCCAACATTAGGTATCAAAGAGGCATTTGCAAAAAGAAAAATATCAGTAAATCAAGCAACAGCATTAGACATGTATGCCATAGCTTGTAATTTTGGAGTTGGGCAATCTACTTTAGTAAATCACTTAGCATATGGTATAAATTTAATAACAAAAGCTCATCGAGATAAACTCGGAAAAATTACGCCTAAAATGATAAGGACACAAGTATTAGGTATTGAAGTGTCTGAACCTCTGATATTCACAGATATATACTGGAATAATGAAGTCTTGGACATGGAGAAAGGAGCCCTTGTTCTTATACCTCATGGTACTTTTGTAGATGTAAATATGTTATCACTACATAGTGAAAATAAATTTGGGAAAGTTTATCGTGCAATAAAATGTGGCATAACTCGTATTGCTATTCCTGGCACATCGTGGGCTACGATTGTGAGAATTGCACCTCCTAAATACTTAGGGTTAGCAAAATTTAGGCACTTGGAGGAGGATCTTGATGAGTAAGTACTCTAGTCAACTGGGTTCAGTTCATATAGTTGATGATAATCTGTCAAGAGCATGGGCAAAAATCATTCTACACATACAAGAACACCCTCAAAATGAAATTACTCCATTAATTTTATCATTAACAGGTTTTGATATTAATGGGCAACCTAATGAAATTGAAGGATTTTCAGAAGAGCTAAATAATTTATTAACTCAAAGAAAATTTCGAAAAATTGAAGACGTTGCAAATACTATATTTCCTAAAATATTATGGCAAACTTGTGGGAGTGATAGACACAAACTTTATATTAGGTACTTAAAAGTATTTGAAAGTTATAAAAATTATAATCCTCGCGAGAACAATAGAGGTTCTTACTTTGAACGTCTAATTAACTATGGAAATGATGTCAATAGAATAAATCAATTAGAATGGATTATCTCTCAACAAAACTCAAGAAAAGGGGTTCGCCGTTCAATGCTACAGGCTAGTATCTTTGATCCTTACAAGGACCATGTAGCTACAGCACAATTACAATTTCCATGTATGCAGCACATGAGTTTCGAGCCGACCGAAGAAGGGTTAGTAGTTAATGCTTTTTATGCCACTCAACAGCTTTTTATAAAAGCTTATGGGAACTATTTAGGTATATCTCAATTAGGAGCTTTCATAGCACATGAGATAAACATGCCTCTGTATAAAGTTAATGTATTCGTAGGCATAGCAAAATTAGAAAAAATACCAAAGAATGATGTACAATTAAAAAATTTAGTTGCGTTAGCGCAATTGAAAAATTGATCCTTATCTGGATAAATTATTTATCCCATATCTTAGCGGCCAGAGTCTACTGTGAATTCTCCCCTTAATACATACTTTAATCCTGAAATTAGTAATAAGGGCGAATGGACAGAGAAAAAAATCATGATTACGGATAAATCACATTCTCACTTATTACCTCTCCAAGTATCACCTGTATATGATACTTACTGGAGGTTTGCTGCTGAACGGCAAAAAATTTATTTTGACAGACTTAATAAGCAGAATGCTCCATGGACATCTGATCCTATAATACAAGTTCATAAATTTACTAATGCCTATAGAGCAGCGGATAGAGTTAGTCAGTATTTAATTAAAAATGTAATTTATCGAGAAGATTTACCAACCTCAAATGAGGAGGTTTTTTTTAGAATTATGCTATTTAAGTTTTTTAATAAAATAGAAACTTGGCAGCTCCTTGAAAACTCATTAGAGACAGTTACATTTAAAGATTATAATTTTGATAAGTATGACTCTATTCTAAAAAAAGCAATGTTGAAAGGTAAAAGAATCTATTCAGCAGCCTACATCATGCCTCCTGGAAAGATAGCTTACGGATATGCTCAAAAACATCAAAACCATTTAAAATTACTAGAAGTAATGATGGCGGATAAAGTAGGAGAAAAAATTGCAAAGTTAAAAAAAATGCAAAGTGCCTTTGAACTAATTAAAAGCTATCCAACGATAGGGGATTTTTTAGCTTATCAATTTATTACAGATATTAATTATAGTGAAATAACAGACTTTTCTGAAATGGATTTTGTTATTCCAGGCCCCGGTGCACGGGATGGATTAAAAAAATGTTTTAAACATCATGCAGGGTTAAGTGAACCTGAATTAATAAAGTATATGGCAATCCATCAAGAAGAAGAGTTTGATAGATTAAATCTAAAATTTAACTCTTTATGGGGACGTCCTTTACAATTAATTGATTGCCAAAATTTATTTTGTGAAGTTGACAAATATTCACGACTTGCTCATCCGGAGATTCTAGGCATCTCTGGAAGAACACGGATCAAGCAAAAATATATTTCAACCGGACCTCTATCCCCTCCTTGGTTTCCTCCCAAATGGAATATCAACGAGAAGATTGATGATTATTTAAGAAGTAACGAAATAAAACCCAAGATCTTTATAGACTAAGATTCTATATGGTAAATGAGATAGTTTTGATGAGCCAATACATTATTTGTCATGGAATTGATCTTTTAGATTTAGAAGATTTTTCTAAAATATTTAATAACTTTCCTAACCAGTTTAGAAATGTCTACTTTACTAAAAAAGAGCAATCACTAGTAAAAGATAATATCAATAAGGTGGAAAAGTTTTCCTCACGTTTTGCCGTCAAAGAAGCCGTAATGAAAGCATTAAAAGTTGGCTGGGGAAATGGGGTAGCCTTTACTGATATCGAAGTTATCACTGAACCATCTGGATCATTATCGATTGAATTACATAGGAAATTAAAGGAAATACAAATGGAAAGAGGTATTAAATCTTGGTGTGTAAGTACTAGTCATTCTCGCACTACGGTAATTGCGAGTGTAATTGGAACCTCAGTATGAATTAACATTGTTCACTATAATAGTTTTTTATAATTATGACTTCTAGTTTTAGTAATAAATTTAAAAGGATATATAATTTTCGGTTAACAATAAATTTAGGAAAAAGCCCAAAATTAAACTCCTTTCAATTTTCAAAAAGACAAAAATTACAATGTAATACGTAAAAATTTAGATATAGTTTAGGTGATATTTGGAATTTAACCAAGAAAATAAGGGAGCCAAAGCCCCCTATTCCTCTCGTTGTTCTAACTTAGCCTCAATCCACTGATGAATTTCCCAAGCAGACCAACCAATACGCATTTCTGTTAACCGTACAGGTTTAGGAAA
Organism: Acinetobacter sp. LT1; assembly: GCF_059800965.1. Classification (NCBI taxonomy): domain Bacteria; kingdom Pseudomonadati; phylum Pseudomonadota; class Gammaproteobacteria; order Moraxellales; family Moraxellaceae; genus Acinetobacter; species Acinetobacter sp. LT1. The sequence goes on along the minus strand of NZ_JBBAXE010000004.1, from coordinate 19,145 downwards.
TGTAGGATCGTAGTACTTCGATTCTTTATTAATCATCTCATAAATTTTTGACTTACTAAGAGCTGTAAATTCAACCACATGCTTAATATTAATGATTTGGATCATCTGAAAAGTTTGACCTGTGAACGCATTCATGATGTTTTTCTCCTACTCATTGAAGCGAGCGCATTTCGCTCAAACAATAGGTCATTCCTGTAAAAAACCACTTTCCACTTAGGCGAAATATCTCAAACGATCAATCGTAAAACTTGCTCTAAGCCACGTTGCTTCATCATTGCACCTGCACCGAACCATGCAGAATCAATTCTGTGGTCAATACTCATTGCACGGCGTTCATGATCTACAAATTCGGTTATTGAACAAAGCAGTCCATAAGCCGTATCTTTAGCTGAAGCTAACTCAGCTCCTCGCCCTTGTCCGTTAAACATTTCCATAACTTTAGACATTGCTCGTCCATTCGGTTCAGATTTAGAGTTTGATTTTTTATCCATAGATGCTGCTTTAAGATAATACTGAATAATACTTTCCTCCTGATCTGTAGCACTCATCGTCGTGTTATTAAACACCGCATCGAAGTAAGCAGCAGCTTCACTCTGGGTTACTTTACGCTGGCTGAGTTGCTTCATTTCATAAATGTGTTCATCCCATGCACGCACTGAAATACCAAGTTGTTGCTTAACCCTCTCAGCATCAAACTTGGTACTATGTGGAACTTTCACGACTCCTGCATTGGAGTTCTGTCCTTTCAAAGCAATTGCCAAAGTGTTGTTACATACGACACGTATAGATGTAAATTGAGCCGTGGTTGCAAGTGTGCCGTCACATGCTGTTGCTAACAAAATATAGCCATTACTCACATCCTTGCCTTTCAAGGCTGCCGATTGCCCAGTACGAGCCAACGCCCAAAATTTACGCCCACCTTTCAGTACACCCGCTGTTTCCAACTCAAAACCAGATTGTTCCGTCAAATCACGGTAAAATTCTAAAATCTCTTTAGGTTGTACTTCCTGAAAACGTTGACTTACAACGGATAGTGGTGCATGGGTATCTGAACGATATAAAACACGCTGTTCCTCATACGGCATAAGGATATTTTGCCCACGCTCATTCTTTGCCATATAGCTGACATTAGATGACTCTATACGCCAGTCCATGCCTGCTTGTTGTGCCCATACTTCTATCGGCTGATTTGGACTGAGTGGATTGCCTAATCCATGCCACGGGGTGTCGCCAACAAATGCCATGGTTTCTATTTGATGTGCCATACAGTTTTCCTTATAGAGAATAATTTTGAATATTTTCAATTCAGATTTCGTGCATAAAAAAAGGCCTGCTGTAGTAGCAGGCCGATGTGAGAAAAATATTAATTTGCTTTCGAATACAGTGATTCAAATAGATGTTACATAACTGAAATTTATTTAGATCTATCAAATTTTCTTAAAAAATTCTATTTAAATACTGATGAAAGATTTTAGCTTTTCAAAGGTTTCATGAATCATTTCTCAATTTACCATTTGAACTTCTTTAATACTCCACCGATTTTATTACCAACATCATTTACTATTTCTTTCGTTGATTCTAAAGACTCAGATACAGAGTTCTTTATTGCTTCTTTTCTTTGTTCATCTTTTAAATCTTCAATTGCCTTTTTCTCGACCAAAATATCATCACTGAATGAAGCTGGAACTAGCTCAAATTGATCATCCCTTTTACCAAGATTCTTTAAAAAGCTATTTTTGAATTGTGCCATCAACTCTAAATTAGGTTCAGGTAAATAAGCATTAACCAGTTCACCCTGAATTATTTCTAATAGAATTTCACCTTGATCATAATTACCATCCATGTCATTTATTGTTAAGTTTATATAAGAAATGAAGTCATTAATATTTTCTAAGAATAGAGTTAGTTTAGCTCTAAGTTTGTTTCTTTTTAAGGCTAAGTGTTTGTCGGAACTTAACTTTGCATCAAAAGAGTTTATTCGCTTAATCCAAATTTCTCTCAATTCTGCTATTTCACACTTATTAAGATTATTAATTTGATTTACAAAATCATTCTTTCTTTGGCTAAATAGATCAAATTCATTACTAAGCAATAAAGTTTGTATCGCTTTTGCTTTGACCCTAGCAACCATAAACCATTGTCCGAGAATGGATAAATGCGAATCCAGCTTATTTGATAGGGTCTCGAAATATTTATCGCTACCAAATATTGAATCATCAATTAGATTTTCCAACGCATTGATTGAATGCTTAATTTCTTTTGTTAAATGCAATAAAATCGCATCAATTTCTCTACTATCCTGCTCTATTTGAACTCTACGCACAGATGACAAGTTAAATGAATTATTAGCTGAAAGAAAATATTCATCGAAATAATGATCTATTGCTGCAATTTTACTAGCGCGCTCATCATCTAAAAATTGCTTAATTTCAGCAACTTTAGTATTCATTTTTTTTAGTTGAGAGGATATCTCTGCTAAATGCGCTTGACCAACTGCCATTGATACTGCTTTAAAAGCAACTCCAGTAGTGAACAGATTTTTCAAATGCTCAGGATCAAGTAGTCTTGCATGCGAGGTTATTCCCTTATCACCTAATACCAATCCAAGTTTTCCACTACCATCTTTTGCATTGATTAAATTTCCATTAGCTATTACTCGCATATATGTATTAGTAGAAATTTCTTTTGCTATAGCAATATCAGGAGCAAATTGAAGAAGCTGATTGAACAGAGGTAAGCTTTTCGAATCTACTTTTATTTTATTTTCCAAATCTACTGACTCGACTGAATTAAAGTTTAACTCTGCTACTTTATTACGAGAATGATTCTTATCTATTAGTTCAGTCATAAGCTCTCAATCTTAATTCTTGGTAATTGTTAATTAATTTTATATCATAATTAATTATTATTTAATAAAACAAAAAAACAAGCTTTTAGCCTTATGGGCCTAATAACAAATAATTTTCTCTATTATAAATTAGCTCTGAACCTAATAACGTCTATTAAAGATTTTCTACAAAGAATTATGTATATTCAGATATTAAAAGCTCCAGAAATGTTTTTTTTATTTTCTCTAAAGAGAAGTCCTGACCTAAATTGACTCCTTCCTTTTCACAGATTATCATTCCTCTACTGGCCTACATTGCCAGTCGGCTTTGACAGGCCGAATAGTAAAGTGCATTGAAAACTTGTTTTTCGATGTATATACACCCGTCCCTCTTTTTTGTTGCGGTAGGACGGAAGAGGGACGCCTTGTGCGTGCTGGTTCTTTACTATCAGTCTGTCAACCCTCTTTCGTTCTGCCACCATTAATCATTAAATCATGTCTGGTAGAACTTCTTATCTATATAGGAGTGGTTACCATGACTAATTTCAATTCCTGTTTTAAGACATCGTTCGTTGCTTTCGTCGATCTATTCGATGGCAGAATGCCTTTATACTCCTGTCTCTTGAAAGATAAGCCATTCGGCTAATAACAAAATCTTTATACACCAACACAATCAACTTTTATTCTGCTTATGCTTCAAGAAGTAGGGATAAATACGCCCTGTGAAAATGTTCTGTATACCTTATAGGAGTTGGGGTTTAACAGCTTGTGAAGTTTACCAGCCTTCTTATTTTGTGGGGTAAGAGTAATTCCCTTGTAGAGCTTGGACAGGAAATAAAAGCTGTTTGGTGTTGTGGCATGAAGTGATGGTTAAACCAATTTAGGTGAATACACCTCTCACTTCGGTATCAATTTATCCAATACCTAAAACAAGGACATAACAATGAAAGGTAGAATTCTTGATTTTTCAATCCAGAGTAATACTGGGATCATTACAGGCGAAGATCACAAACGCTATAGCTTTGTAGGCAGTGAGTGGAAAGAAACTCAAGCACCTGTCCGTGGCTATGAAGTTGATTTTGAGATAAATGCTGAGGGCCAAGCAACAGGGGTTTATCTTGAAATAACAGCCAACCCAATTCCTGCCATAGTGAATACACCAATTCAAAATAACTCTTCATATATTACTCCTGCTGGTCAGGAAAGTTCACATAAAGCTAAGGAGGCTTTTAGAAAATGGGAACAAGGTGAAGACAACTATCAAAAAGCCATTCTTACTTGCTTTAAAAAATTTGCAGATTTCAAAGGCCGTGCAAGACGACGTGAGTTCTGGTATTTCGAATTATTCTGTGTGCTATTAAGCCTACTTTTAAGCTTCATGAATGAAGACTTAGCCACACTCGCTATGCTGATTACATTGATTCCGAATATTGCTGTCAATGTAAGACGGCTACATGACATTGATCGTTCAGGTTGGTGGATGTTAATTGCCTTAGTACCAATTGTAGGGGTTCTACTGCTGCTGTTTTGGGCAACACAAGAAGGTAATCCATCAGCAAATCAATATGGCGAATCACCCAAAGCATAATTACTCAATGACATCCCAATAACAACCATCACTTCTGCATTTAATGGAAGTACGCGCTTTAGGAAACACTATGAATAATAAAATCATTATTACTTTGCTTGTAAGTTGCTTAATGCAAGCTTGCACTAAAAATGAATCGACAGAGAAGACTTCTTCAAATACTGCTCAAACTGAAGCAGTTAAAACCAATACGACTGATTCACAACAGTTCATTGAACAGGGCAAAAATGACATTGCCACTTATGGCAAAGAAACTTTACAGCACCTACTTGATCAAAAATACCCTGACAGTTATACAGCCTTTACGGTAGATAATGTCAGATTCTTGCGCCAGCAATCTCCTGATCTTTTTCTTTACACATGGAACATTCGATTCTTAGACAATCACTCAGATGATGTTTATGGGTGTGACAACCAGCAACTTTCATGGAACAAGAAAACCAAAGGTATTGAATCTACGTTAAATGACGAGTGCTTTAACATCATTGAGCGTGGCAATCATTCTCAAAATCAAAATGAGACAGCTTCCAATTTACCAGAAAGCTCACCCGTAAAAGTTGTAGTAGAAGAAAATCCACATCACTCATTCATGTCAATCATTAAGGTTCAATCTCTTGTAGATGATGTCTCTGTTTCAAATGTCACGGTCAACCGTGGTAATTGCCCTTTATACCAAAAAATAACTACGCCAAGACGACTAGGCTTCGGGCAAACAATGTCCGTAGATACGAACAATTGTGGTCGTGCAAAGATTATTGAAATAGTCGTTTCCACTGATCAAGGAGATTGGAAGTTCGGTTCATAAAAGCGGATTGCTTTAAACACTTAAGTCTTCTTTAACGAACATTCCTTAATGTAAAGTTTAGGGAGGTTTATCCTCCCTTAATTCATTTTCTCTTCTTTAATAAAAAGTAAACCCACAACCCTGACATTGAAAATGAGATTGCATTGATGCAGTAGAACCAGAACCAAATATTGAACCTAATAAACCACCAACTACGGCTCCTGCGATTCCCCCCAGTATAGGTGAAATAGGCATGCTCTTGGATAATGCTGCACCCATCGTAGCAAACGAAGCTGATGATGCCAGACTTTGATTCCCTGCCTGTGAAGCGTTATTTTGTACTACACGGATGACATGTTCTGAATGGCAGTTTGGGCAAGTAATGTTCATAAGATATACCTCTGAAATAGAAAAGGCTTAACGATGCGATAAGCCAATAAAGAGAAGATGTTTCTCATCTAGATGGTACATATCTGTGTATGATTCCAATTAATGCTGTGACATGCCAAAGGTACGCATCTTCCCCGTTGTTTTTACTCGAAGGAATTGTTCTTTTTCAGGCCGTGCTAAATAAGATAGCGTTGAACGCATTCTTCGCACCTGATAATCAACCTCGCTATAGATAATGCCAACCCCTAAAGTACCTTGCTCTTCGTATTGCTTTAAGTACCTACGATCATGGCAATTAAAGTAACTCCCTTCATCCCTTGTAACATCTTCCCATAACTCCCCCACAGCCTTAGCAATATTCCATGCACTCGTGCGCTTACGCTCATTAAAGATCAATGCAATATGGCAATGGTATCCTTTCTTCTCCCCATGCTCTAATGCCCATACCAGTAGCAATACATCCTTTCCATATTCAGAACGCTTGATCTTTCTTCTAAGTATTTCTAAATCATTATCCACCTGTTCAATATCTGGACTAACCACATAGGCTAAATCAACCCGTACCACCAGCACGGCAGAATAGCTTTTCAATATTTCTTCAAGGCGCTTATCAAGCTTGGCAGCATTTAATTTTTCGTTATGACGATGTTGGCGTAATTCATTCAGGTGATCGGCTCTAGCTTGATTGAAATAAGCTTGCCAGTCTTTAAAGGTTGTTCGTTTCAAGCGATTGTAAAGTGATAATGAGGTTTCATATTGCAGATCGTAGTCATGGAGCAAACTGCAAAAGAGATCGATTAAGCAGGTATAACTAAAGTCAGGGTTATAAACTTGATCAAAGTCTACGAGAAGGTCTGTGAAGGTTTTATAAAATGATCTTGGCTGTTTTGAAGCGTCAAGAGTGGTTAGGACAAAGCTTTCAATTGCGATCAGTAAGGCTGCTTCGTTGATTTCATTTTGGTTTAGATTCATGTTCACTTACCTGTAGTTGTTTAGGACTACATGAAGTGGCTATGGTGTTATTAATTACCTAAAGGTTTTAAGATCATGGTGAAGTAATGTGATTATGTAATAGGTTTTAAGTAGATAGATAATAGGGTTATAGATATAGGCTTTGATTTAGAGATTCGATATTGAATATGTTGGTATGTATTAACTAAGTCATTACACCATTGTGATAACTCCTTCTGGAAGAACATCTCTATTGATAATGAAGTTTTTTATAAGCTCAGATTCAATATATCAGCAAATCGAGCTTATAAAATAGTAATTAAAGCTTGTTCAGTTATCCGATGCTACAAACTTTTTAAGATGCAGTGGAAATGCTTCTCTCTAGCCTAAAATAGCTTATGTTATATTTCTGCCTCCACCAATTCGATTTGTAATTTTATCCTTAAAACTTCGTTCATAAACGCCAGCCATAATAAGGAAATAGGGAATAAGCTTACCTTCGATTTCTTTCCATCTTGGATTCCGACTTTCCAGTAATAAGACTTTTTCTGGTAAAAATTTGTACAGAATAGGAATCTGGGTAACACTAAAATTATGCTTAATATGATCATTAGCTTCTTGACCACTATTTTTCTTATCAAGAAGAGTGCCTATTAGTTTTTCAAAATTATTTTTTATCGAGCCGAATAAATAAGATTCATCTTTATGAACTGCCAGTGCATTTGCATCAAAAAATAAAATAATGTCCAATTGTAATGTTGAGGACTCCAATTCTTTCCATAAGTAGATATGGTCAATCAATCCTATCAAACCATTTGGCTGTTTTGCTTTTTTAATTAACGAGGTAAGAAAAACACCAAAGAAATTATGTCGAACGGATTCGCTATTTTCGAAAATTTCTAGCTGAAATCTATAGACTGCAACATCCTTCGTTTTGTGAGGTTTTAATCTTAGCCTCATCTTTTCTGCTTTAATTTCTAAATTTTGAAGATTTTTATAAAGCTCCGCGTAGTTACGAAATTGCGGCCCCATTCCATTCCTATAAAATCCTTTCAGAGCACCGACTGAAACACTATCATAACGGCCTTGAATAAAAGCTTTTCTTAGCATAAAGAGTAAATTATTTAGTTCATAAATAGATTCTTTAGAGATATCTGTATCCAAATAAAATTCACAGTTTCTACTTTTTGGATTTAATCTATTTATAATAAAAGAGACAAAAATTTTAACACTAACAGTCAAATATTCATGATCAAATCTACTAATCGTTTCGTATTTTGATAATAAATAAATGAACTCTTTCCCGATAGAAGTAATACTTCTATCAAACCCTTGCAATACTCTCTGCTCATCTATATTTTCCTCAATAAATGCAGGTAGTGGTTTTAAAGCTAGTACCAACATGAATTTTTCTATACGATTAAGCAAACTTATTTTATAACTATCAAGAACTTTTTGAGCTAAATCAACTTGATCTTCTTTTATTATTCGCTTTTCAGGAAAGCCATATAACTGAAAATCCTCATAAAGCTCTTGATTTGCTATCTCCACTCCATCCAAATAGCTTTGGATAAATGTGAATTTTTTTTCAAAAATAACTAAATGCTTTTCATCTGAGACTTTAGATAAAAAACTTAATCGCTTATTGCTGCGCTCAACAGAGTTCGAATTATTAGAGGTTTCACGGCCTATTTGATGTTTTTCTTTCTTAGTAAGAGAAGTTAAGTGCTTTATACTTTCATTACTTAATAACTTTGCAACGATCAAATTAGCTAACTCTTCATGAGAAGCTTCCTGTTTAATATTCTGCCAGTTTAATTCAGATTCTTGAGACTGTTTTTCGCCATACACCCTACCCTTCTCCAAGTGAAACTCCTTATTACTAACTATAATATTACTAATTTTTAGTATACTTATTCCATATATTTAAGACACTAATTCCTAAGGTTTTTTATACTTATTCCATGGTTTTTTCTTACTTATTCCAAGATATATAAGCTATCAAATTATATATAATCTAAAAGAACAGCATAAAAAACACCCTATTAGGGTGTTCTTAAAGAATGTGCTTATCTAAACAAAAGTATAGTAAATTTATTCTATTCATACAGTGCAATGATCATTCATTAGAAAAATAATGATTCTAATAAAAGCAAATAAGTTCTTACATGACTTATGTTAAACTACAACCTAACAGCTCGGTTAACACGCACCTACCTCCTATCAGTTGGGGGTATAACTGGGGGTAAAACACAAAATTCTATTTCATTTACTTATTAATTATCAAAATTTTAATGCTAAAAGTTATTTCCCTCTCTCACCGCCAGAATTGAAATTTAAAGAGGCTTAAACCTAATGGGTTTAGGCTTTTTTATATACAATAATTTTATTTTACCTCATCTATTAGTTTCATATTAAAATAAAATATATTATAATTATAAGAACATTTTCTATCCCCCTGCTTATCTGTCTACAAATTATGTTTAATGCGTATATAATTTATTATGGATAACCTGATTTCATCAACTAAGAAAGCTATTAACTATCATTCTTATGTAAAATTACCTTTTTCCATTTATTCTGCTTATCAAGAACAAAGAATTAAAAATGTTCCTATTGCAAAACCTTTACTTATAGTGATTTTAAAGGGTGTAAAAGAACTTGGTAGTAGAGGTGATATAGAATGTTTTTCAGGTTCTTTTATATTTCTTTCTAATAGCTCAAGCATTGATATGCGTAATATTCCAAATCAAGAGGAATATTATGCTCTTCTCATAGATTTTGAATTTGAAGACTTTAATGAACTTCCTAAGACTTCAGGAAACCCTAAAAATTATGTTCAAGGTCAACTTAATCCTCTTTTAGAAAGTGCTTTACATCAATTTATAGACTTCTCATCAATTGCCCCATCTTCTGCATTTAAGTTTAGAAAAAGAGAGCTTTTAGAACTTATTTATTATTCAGGTTATACGGATATTTCCAATATGAATAAAAATACAAGTTTAACTGAGAAGGTTCAGTCATTAATTTCTGATCATTTATCTACAGAATTAACAGTTGAATTCATTGCCTCTCAGCTTTTTATGAGCTCTTCCACTCTAAGAAGAAAACTTAAAAACGAAGGAAATAGTATTCAAGCCATCCGAAATAGAGTGAGGTTAGGATATGGCCTACATCTAATTCAAACCTCTAATACAAGTATTGGAGACATTGCATTTCAATGTGGCTATCAATCTCAATCTAGATTTACAGAACAATTTAAAAGTTTGTTTGGGCTTACCCCTCGTGAGCTACGTAAAACCAAAATGCTCACTTAAGGCGAATTTATGGCAATTCTGCGTATAAAATTTTTCAGGAAGAAAACTTAAGATCTTTTGCACACTTAAAAAAAGGTTCTTAAGAAAGTAGATGAAAAAAGTAGCAGTAATTTTATCGGGTTGTGGTTATTTAGATGGTTCTGAAATTAGAGAATCTGTTTTAACCCTCTTAGCTTTAGATGCAGCAAATATTGAATATCAAATTTTTGCACCCGATGAACCTTTGTTTCATGTTGTGAATCATGTAAAGGGTGAAGTAAATACTGCTGAAAGCAGAAATATTTTACAAGAAGCGGCAAGAATTGCCCGTGGTGAAATTTCATCACTCGATAAACTTGATAAAAGTGAATTTGACGGTCTTTTACTTCCGGGTGGGTTTGGAGTCGCAAAAAATTTATCAACTTTTGCCTTTAAAGGGGCAGAGGCAAGTGTACACTCTGAAATTAATTCAATTTTAAAAGCGTTCCACCAAAGTAAGAAACCTATCGGAGCAGTATGTATTTCTCCTGCGCTCTTGGCGCTTACATTTGGAGACTTACACCCAAATATTACGTTAGGTTCTGACGATAATATTGCTAAAGAAATTGAAAAAACAGGCTCGATTCACCATGTCTGTCAAACCTCAGACTGTGTAGTAGATAAACAAAATTTATTTGTTACTACTCCTGCCTATATGGATGATAAAGCTAGCTTAAAAGATATATATCAAGGTATTACAAAGTTAGTTAAAGAAATAAAGGACCTAGCACATTAATATTTTAGGGATAGGTCAGCTATCCCTAAACTTAATATAAAGATATGATTTTATAGTGTTAAATAATTTCTTAAATTTCTATAGTAATCGTTCGCTTCCCAATTATTTTATAAAAAAACACAAGGTTTTTTATAATCAGAATTTAAATTTATATATGGGCTATTGTGAGTTTGAATTTAAAGAATTTGACATTCAAATGTTTAATCAAATGTCAATTTTTTTTCCTGATAGTTTAAGTCCATGTACAGTAAAAAGAAAAAGTGAATTTTTAGCAGGACGTTATGCTTCACAGTTAGTATTATCTGCCATAAGGAAAGATTACTTCTATCAAAAAGTCGAAATAGGAAAATTCAAAGAACCAATTTTCCCATTAAATATAATAGGTTCAATAACACACAGTGAAAATATTGCAATATGTATAGCTACTCAATCAAAAAATGTAAATTTCTTAGGGATTGATATAGAACCTATCATTAGTAAATTAGATTTTTTCGCATTACACGATAAAATTTATACTTATCAAGAGTTAAAAATAATTAAAAACTCAGGGATTGATTATCTTTTAGCAGCAACATGTATATTTTCTGCAAAAGAAACTATATTCAAGGCATTCTTTTACTATTTACAGAATAAGATCGATTTTAATAATTTTAAATTATACAAGGCATACACTAGAGGCAATACAATCATAATGAAATTCCGCTTAGAAAAAGAGTATAGTACATTTAGAAGAGAAGTCCTTGTTAAAGCAAAAATTTATAAAAAACACGTTATAACTTGTCTAATTAACTAACAAATAGCGATTTTGATTAATTTAAGCTAAAAAGTGATTTATTGTAGATAAAATTAAATAATAATAAATATTAGAATTTTTTACCTTTTTTTGAGTCAAGATTCTCATGAATAAAATTGCTCTAGCTTTTCTTTTACCTTTAATTACATGCACACATTTATCGGCTGCAGAATTTCAGCTCAAAAGTAGTGATATTACAGCTAATAAATTTATGAAAAAGGACCAAGAGTTTCAAGGTTTTGGTTGTGAAGGAGGCAATAAATCTCCTCAATTATCATGGAGTGGAGCACCAAGTGGTACTAAGGCCTACGCAATTATGGCTTATGATCCAGATGCTCCTTCAGGTAGTGGCTGGTGGCACTGGCAGGCAGTAAATATCCCTTTAGAAGTCACTTCTGTTTCTTCTGGTACAGGACATTTTAATAATAAAGATGTAATTGAAATTAAAAATGATTATGGCCAAACAGGTTTTGGTGGTGCTTGCCCACCTAAAGGTCATGGTATCCATCACTATCAATTTACTGTTTATGCACTTTCGGAAAAACTAGATTTACCACCTAATGCTTCAGCAGCATTAACAGGCTATATGGTAAAAGCTCACTCTTTGGCATCTAGCACTATCGTTGCTCTTTATCAAAAGTAAGAATAATAGTTTCATGGGGATTTTCTTCCCCATGAAACTATAAATTTTTTGTTTTTATAAAAATCTCTTTAAAAACGGAAACTACAATGTTTGATAAAGAAATACCGGTGCAACAAAAAGTTTTAGCTCTTCATGGAATGGGGAGTAATAAATTAGTTACGGAGCTTCAACTTCAAAATTTAGGAATTGTTAATGAAAATTATAGTATAACCTATATTAATGGTGTTATTTCTGTGGATACACCAGAAGTTAGTTTATCCGAATTAACAAATATTATTAATGAAGAATGGTATTCTTGGTTACCACCTAAAGCTCAATGGCATGAAGTTAATAGCGAAATTCTTTTAAAAAATATTTGTGAAGCTATTATAAAAGTTTTAGTAGTTATTGAAAAATATGGCCCATTTGATATAGGTTATGGTTTTAGTCAAGGCGGTTATATTATTGATTTAATCAACAATCTACCGAATGATCCCATTTTGCTTGAAGCAGTAAAAAGTCATTTAGGAAGAGAGTTGTCTTTTGATATTTCTACACAACTTCCTTTTAAAAATTTAATTTATGCATGTGTTGGTTCTACTCTCTCAATCTCAGAGCTTCGTAGATTAGCAGGTCTATCGAAAAGAAAAGATGATTTTAAAACACAAAGTATTATTTATTTAATCGGAAAACATGATGTTCAAAAAAGTTATTCTGAAAATTTTGTTCTAGAAAATAGCAGTATTATAAGTCAAGTAATATATTTAGATGGTGGACATGAAATTAATAGTAATGTACCGGATCATATTAAAAAAAGTATAAAAGAGTCGCTTGAAAATAAAGTACCAAAAAACAGTTCGAACAGTATGCTGAGACCATCTTGCACCTTTAGCTCTTTAGAAGTTTTCGATGAGTACCAAGCAACTCAAGTATATATTAGTACTAAAGATCAGCCACATACTATTGTAGATTTACTATTTAAAAGGACATCTACTGCGCCATTATTTAGGCATGCACGTAATAATGATCAAAGTTTATGTACTACATATGGTCAGATGCTAGCATTTCTTAGCCCAAAGGGTGAAGGTGATCTTCGAAGAATAGGGGTTAAAGACAACGAAATTATAGCTTATGTAGCCCCTCCAGGTGGTAGTGCTGAAAGTGCTGTTACTTTTCTTACAATAGCAGCTCAGGCATGTGCAGTCCCTCTTTCTGTAACGATGACAGAAAACGAGACACTAGAAGCCTTAAAACAACTCCAAGTAGATCACATTGTAATTTTTGAAAATGTAAATGCCAAAAGTGTGATTACTGCTTGTGAGAAATATTGTGCTGAACTTAGTAAACAACTCCACTATGTTCAAATACTAGGTAATGAGGCTCCTGGCCTATTTAGATTTAAAAACTCATTAAAAGATTTTGAATCTTTACCTCCTTTATTGTCATCTGCAGAAAATGACTGTTTATTATTACGAACTTCTGGAACTACCTCTACTCCAAAAATTGTTCCTCTAAAACAAAAGGATTTAGTTCTAAATAGCACGATCTTAGCGAATAGTATTGGAATTAATGAGTTTGATATTACTTATAGCGTGATGCCATTAGATCATATCGGAGGAATATCAGCTTCAATTCTAGCTAGTTTATCAGTTGGTGCTGCAATTACATGTGACGGTCTATACAATCCACAATTAATGGTTGAAGCTTTAAAAGAATCAAGCCCTCAACCTACATGGTATTCTAGCGTACCCACCATTCATGTTGCTACCTTACAATATCTTAAGCAAAATAATGAAAAGTATTTGAATGAAGATGGAATATGGACTGAACATAATTTAAGGCTAATACGTTCAGGCGCTGCAGCTCTTAGGGAAGAAGATCGAATTGCACTAATGCGCACTTATGACTGTCCTGTCCTACCTACATATAGCATGTCAGAATTAATGCCAATTTCGCAGCCTATCCAAACCGAAATGAGTTGGGATATTCAAGAAGGTTCTGTTGGTGTACCACTAATCGCTTCTTTAATAATTGTTAATTCAGAAACTCTACTCCCACAACCATACGGAGTTACTGGTGAAATTGCTATTTCAGGAGATACAGTTTTTTCAGGATACAAGGATAATTTAGAAGCTAATCAAAATTCTAGATTTTTAATGAAGTTACCAAATGCAATTAAAGAACAGGTTTGGTTTTTAACGGGAGATTTGGGACAAATAGATAATCTCGGTAACTTGACATTAAAGGGTCGTTCCAAAGAATTAATTAAACGAGGTGGAGAACAAATCTCTCCAAGTGAAATAGAAGATAAATTAATCGGTTACGCGGGTATTGATCTTGCAATCTGCTTCCCCGTTCCTTCTGAGATTTATGGAGAAGAAGTTGGCTGCGTAATTGTTTCTTCCGACCCCAAATTTGATAAGGAAAATTTAAAAACATGGGCAGGTCAATTAAGAAAATTTTTAATTGAACAGGGAGTTGCTATTCATAAAATTCCTTCTATATGGACTACCGCAAACAAAACAGATTTGCCAATGACCAATAGCAAGAAATACAAACGCAACTCCATGGCACAAGCACTTCAGATTACTACAACCCAATCCCCAGCCAATTCCAGCTTAAATACAAATAAAGAAATATTAACTAAAAATATTTCACCGGATAAACCTAAGGTAGATTGGGACTCAATAGCAGGATTTAGATTCATTCTCGCATGTTATGTTATGTTCATGCATTTTGGGTCTAATAATTCATGGGATGCTTTTAATAATTTACGTCAATTCCAATGGCATGTTAACAGTTTCTTTATATTAGCTGGTTTTTCCTTAGCTATATTAATGCCTAGTTTAATCCAAAAGAAATTCGCGTTTGTGAAATCAAAAATTGCTGTAATGTATCCTTTATATGTATTGGCAATTATATTTGCAATGGCGAATCTCTTCGTTAGTTGTGAACCTTCAACTTTCATTTCTAATTTTTCTTGGGCATCTTTACATAGCACGGCTCCATATTGTCAAGGTACACCATTAATAGAAAGTTCATGGACTGGTAATGTAATTTCATCATTAATAATTTATTTAACTGGACTTCAAGCAACACCACTCTGGGGAGCAAGCTGGTTTATAGGATTCTATTTATGGTTTATCTCCATGTATTTCCAGTGCCTAGTTGTTTTTCCACTGGCCTATAATGCACTCTACAAGAATAGAGGTAATATAAATAAAATATTACTTTACATAGGTGTTGGACTAATTATCAATATGATTATCCTATGGGGTTTCTGGTATGGGTATGCTATTGATTTTGTGGGATATGGACCTTTTGACACTATTACGGGAATTAAGACAACGCCTTCCGCATCTCAAATACTAGAAGCTGGTAAAGATAATGCTGTTGGACTAGGGTTTTACTTGTTCGCGCCTTTCTGGATGATATATTTCTTATTAGGGATCGGAGCCGCTTTTTTATATGATGCAATTAGACCAACTGAACAAAAACGTTCTCAAATTTGGGGTTATATTGCAGATAGTATTACTATAATTATTCTTTGTGTTGCGGCTGCTCATGTTTCGCAGGGTTATTTTCATTTAACCCCTGAAATTACAAAAGTTCCTGTAGACTTTTATTTCATGAGACCTGAAGAGGCAAATAGTTATGCTGATCCAGGAATTACGAATCGAATTTGGGACGAAATTTATAGTCGTTCATTTGCACCTCTAACTCTCCTATGGATTTTTGCAATTAGTACAGGAAAAGGTCTAACAGCTAGAATTTTAAGAGCACGCCCTTTATCTCAATTTCTTGCTCCTACAGCTTATGCTTGTTTTCTATTTCATCAAATGGTGGGGCAATGGTACTATGCGATTACACGTCATGGACATTGGTGGAACTGGTGGGAACATCGTAAGAGTTTCTATTGGTTTAGCCCAGAACCGGTTCCTGTAGAATGGTATGAGTACTTCTATCTTGTAGGTTTAGTTGTTCTCTTTGCAAAGTTAGTTCAACCATTTGATAGCTTACTTCATAACATTTATTCGAAACTTTTGGGAATAGCCAGAAAACAAAAACTAAAGGAACAACCTGCCTTAGATATTGCTAATATCGTATTAAAAACGGCTACTAATATAGCTGGCTTGGAAGTTAGCAGAGATCTTGGTTTAAATGATAATGGCTTGGCCTCCCTTGGTACTGTTAGATTTATTAGTGCGCTTGAAACTGAGTTTTCTTCATTTAATTACAACTTGTCTCTTTCAGTTTCAGAAGTTATAGCAGCTCAAGATTTGAATGAAATTATTGAATTAATTCAAAGAAAGCTCAATGAAGAAGAGGAATCTGAATTGATAGAAATTGCTTATAAACAAAATACAATTTAGATTAATTGTCTGAAAAGTTGTTTCTATGACAAAAGGAGATCTAAAGTTTTTAGATCTCCTTTTATTAGGCATAAATATTAAATAATCTTATTACCACCCTCGTTTAGGTTTCCTATCTTTAAACTTGACCTTTTGTAGCGATATCTTCTGTTATAAGTAGATAGCTAGTTCTGGATCAATGATTCTAATAAATTCTATCTGAGCTAAATCTATCAATTCAGATAATTTTTTTGAATTAAAGTATAAGACTGTTAGATGAATGATGTTTAAAATATTCAATCCTCGATATATCTTAATAGACAGAAGATTTTTAATCTTTTATCTAGCTCAGCCAGCCTTAACTAATTTTTTAATATAAGCAACTAATTTAAAAAATAAATCTAATCAACGATAAGTAACTTCGCACCATTCAGGCTAAAAGACTGGTGTGGTTCGGAGTTATCCCCGACTTGATAACTCATACCTGACGTTAAGGTAAATGTTCTTCCGTCTTTCAATCTACTTTCTAACTCGCCTTCTAGGCAAAATAATATGTGCCCTTTTTCACACCAATGGTCAGCTAAGTAATTTGCTGAGTACTCAACAAGTCTTACTCTAATTTTATTTGTTTCTTCACCAAAAAATTGAGTTTTCCAATAAGCTTTTCCTGTTTCACCGCTATATTCAGTGACTTCAATTTCTTCCCAGTTTGTAATTTGAAATGGAAAAGGCGCGATATTCATAATTTTTCCAAAGACGTATTATTGTATTTTTCAACTTATAGACAAATTTGATTTTTGCAAACTGTTTATTAAAAAATCAGAAAGATAACAAAACTATTTTCCACTTTGAAAAGACCCAAACCTCACGTTCAGGCCTTCCCCTCTTTAAACTTACTCAGACAACGCTAATAACTTCTGAACATACTCAATCGCATTATTTTCGATGTCTTGATGAGTCGGAACATCGTCGTCTTCAGAAGGGTTTGTATCTAAACCATAGAATGCATGAAGCGGTTGGTAGTCCGCGCCAACATATAAAGCTGTTAGCTTAAATGGAGTAAAAATCTGCTCTAAAGAAAGCTTATATTCACCATACTCTGAATAGACCTTTTCTTTCACACCAGCAGACACAGCCAACATAAATTTCTTATTTTTAAGTTTGTCGCCTGTTGAACCATATGCCCAGCCATAGGTCAAAACTTCATCAAGCCATTGTTTCAAAAGCGGTGGGCAATTAAACCAATACACTGGAAATTGAAATACTAAATTTTCGTGTTCTTCTACAAGTGCTTGTTCTTTGGCAACATCAATCATTCCATCTGGGTAGGCTTGATAAATCTGGTGAACCATAAATTGGTCTGGATGTTTTTCTAGTTCCTCTACCCATCTTTTATTTACAACAGACTGGTCTATGTGAGGATGGGTAACAATGACTAATGTCTTTTTCATTATGAAAACACTCTTATCGAAAAGTTGATAAATCGATTATAGAAGTGTACTTTCCTAAATATAAGTACGGTAATTTATGTTATATACTATACTAAAAGATAGTGTAGATTTTAAAAATGACTGAATGCGTTCCATCACATACGCCATTAGAAGAGACAGGTTTCGGCTACACCCTTTCTTTAATTAATGGCAAATATAAAATGATTATTATGTATTGGCTGTATGAAAAAAATGTCATGCGTTTTAATGAGATGCAACGCTGTATTGGCAATATTTCGTTTAGAACACTGAGCAATACACTTAAAGAGTTAGAAAGAGACCAGCTTATTATTCGTAAGGAATATCCTCAAATTCCCCCAAAAGTTGAGTATCGCCTTTCAGAAAGAGGACAGTCTTTGATTCCTTTATTAGACATGATGTGCGATTGGGGCGAACGTAATAAGTCGTCTTAGTTTTATAGACTTGAAGTGATACTAATTATGAGAAATGAATTAAGAGAAATTTTTATTAAGGGATGCGACGATAAAATTGAAAAGAAGGGAGGCAATGTTGGTCTGTCTTTTTATGCTTTTTTTTAAAATAAGAATGATAACCCTGAGTTACTGATGGAAGCAGCCCATTGGTGGATTATGTTGCATAAGCTAGATCACTTCGAGAAGGCTGTTAAGATTAAGCAGTTGGTTTTGAGTGAACGATAGAAATTAGAATGAAAGGCTGTTAAAAAGGGAACAGTCTTTCATTCGTTATAAATCGTCTTAGTTTCGATAAAAAATAGAATATCTGAATTAAAAGCTTAAATATAAAATAATTCAATCATCTCTGATAAACTATAAGATATTAACTTTATGATATTAATAAATATGAAATTTTTAACCTATATATTTTTAATAGTTTTACTTAGAGGTGGTCCCACATGTTTGAACAACTAAAAGCTTATTTATAAGTGATACTCTGCTCTAGTTAAGCTACCTTATTTTGTTGTGGTAGCTGGTCATAGTAAAACTCATCTGGAGTCATTTTGTCCAGACTCGAATGAGGTCGTTTCAAATTATAAAATTCAAAATATGCGTTTAATTGCTTCTTCGCATCCAAAACATTGCTGTAGGCTTTGAGATACACCTCTTCATATTTAACGCTCCGCCATAATCGTTCAACCATCACATTATCAACCCATCGACCTTTACCATCCATACTGATTTGAATGCCATTTGATTTCAATACATCAATAAATGCATCACTGGTAAACTGACTGCCTTGGTCTGTATTAAATATTTCAGGTCGACCATATTTTTCAATAGCTTCATTTAATGTTTCTA